>WLFB01000060.1 GCA_009703975.1 Actinomycetota bacterium
ATCGGTATTGTGCTGCCAGCACCTGGATACCTTGAAGGTGTCCGACAACTAACACAGAAATACGGCACGCTATTAATCGTCGATGAGACTCATACGATTTGTGCTGGTGCCGGTGGATGCACAGAACTTTGGAGCTTAAAGCCAGACATTTTGGTGATCGGTAAAAGCATCGGAGGCGGGTTTCCCGTTGCCGCGTATGGGCTTTCAGAAGACCTTGCGGCGCAGTTAAGTTCAAAAATTACAGAACACGATGTTGACGTCTCTGGGATCGGCGGAACTCTCGCAGGAAGTGCATTAGCGATGGCCGCAATCAAAGTCACTTTAACAAACTGCCTGCTACCCGAACAGTTTGAGAAAACATGTTCGTTGGCCACACGGTGGGCAAGTGGTGTAAAGAAATCTTTCACAGAACACAATCTTGATTGGAGTGTGCAGCAACTCGGTTGTCGCGCTGAATATTGGTTTTGTGCACCGCCCGTAAATGGTGCACAAGCCGCTGCCGCGTCTGACCCACAACTTGAAAATTTCATGCATCTTTGGGCAATGAATCGAGGAGTTTTATTGACGCCATTTCACAATATGGCTTTGATGTCACCTTTTCACAAAATTGAAGATGTTGACAAGCACACACAAGTGTTTAACGATGCATTGGATACATTAACTAGTCACTAATTATGACAATTCAACAGTTTATATTCATTGCGTTGATTGTTTTGGGTGCCTCAATAATTCAAGCGTTATTCGGTTTTGGTTTTGGTTTGATATCAGTTCCGCTGATGATATTTTTTGTTGATCTGCCAACTGCAGTTGTGACTGCAACCGCGGTTTCTACTGTCAGTTGCGCGATTCAATGGTGGGAGTCTCGCGCAGTTCAAGCACGTGAGATGTCTCAACGACTTGTCTGCTCAGCAATTATTGGCATGCCATTCGGTTTGTGGCTTCTACTGAATCTTGACGCTCGGTTGATGAAGGGCATCCTTGGCATCGTCGTATTGTTCGGTGTTTTCTTGAGCATTAAAGGATTTGATTTACAGAGACTGCCAAAGACGTTCGACTACGCAATGGGAGTTGTAGCGGGTGTCTTGTCGACGGCGACCTCAACGAATGGGCCACCACTTGTATTCTTGCTTCACGCGCGACACTTTGAACCGCAAGATTTTCGCGCGGTATTAAACCGAGTATTTACCTTTTTGAATTTCTTTACTTTGGTAATCTTCACTTTGGCAGGCAAGATGACAAGCGAAGCATTACAACTCGCATTGTTATCGATTCCTGTCATGGGAACAGGTGTCTTTATCGGAACACGTTTGCGTTCTCGGATAAACCCAGACCATTTTAGAAACCTGGTGATTGGTTTGCTGACGCTAAGTGGTCTAAGCGCAATCGCTAATGCGATATTCAGTTAACTGCTTAGACGCAGATTAACGCGCAAACCATTCGAGCCATTGCTCTTGCGACTGTGGCTTGAAAACATGATTTGTGGCAACGACATCACCGAGATTGCTTGAAGGCATCGCCGAGTATTGATGGCCTGGACAGACCAAAGTGTCCGGTGGCATTTGTGAAAGTTTTTGCAAACTTGAAAACATTTGCCCGGGGTCGCTGCCTGGCAAGTCAGTTCGTCCGCAACCTTCAAGAAAAAGAGTGTCGCCAGCGACGAGTCGTTGTTCAACTAAAAAACATTGACTACCTGGCGTATGCCCTGGCGTGTGCACAAAAGTGATTTCAATTTCACCCACGCTCAACTTGTCTCCACCAGAATGTTTGACGAAGTCTGTATCTGAGATACCAGTTGTGCGTGTCACCCAATTAGCTTCATCGTTGTTGACATGAATAGGTACATGTTGCAGTTCGAGCAGTGTGGCGACGCCCTCTATGTTCATTCCCATCATTGAGCCACCAACATGGTCGGGGTGATAGTGCGTTGCGAGAACCCCAGTTAAGTTCATTTCATCTTTGGCGATGATTTCTAGCAAATCTTTGACAGCGTAAGCAGGGTCGACAATCACACATTCACGAGTTTGTCGATCACCGATCAAGTAAACAAAATTAACCATTTGGTTGGCTAAGTGGTCTGACTTCGCGAAATCGCGACCCGATAAAAGTTGACGAAAATAAAGCCGATCTTGAGTCATAGTTGAGTTCTCAATATTCATTGTTCATTAGATTAGCGATCTAATCTGAGTGTGTGAGTATTGTCAGCAAAGAATTACGCTACGGCATAATCGGCTCAGGAATGATGGGTCGAGAGCACATTCGAAATCTTTTGGCAATTGACAACTGCGAGGTTGTGGCGATCAGTGACACTCACGTGCCGAGTCGCGCTAAAGCCGTTGAACTAATCAATGGTGTTACTCAGTTTTCTGACTATCGCGAAATGCTTTCGGCTCAAGAACTTGACGTCATCGTGATTGCGACACCGAACCATACACATCTAAACGTTCTCAACGATGTTTTAGAAACTGGATTACATGTTCTTGTTGAAAAACCCCTGTGTACAACAGTGAAAGATTGCCAGTTGGCGATTGAGCGTGAGAAACAAACGCATCGCGATGGCAGAGTGGTATGGGTTGGCCTTGAATATCGCTATATGGCACCTACAGCGCGACTGCTCAATGAAGTTGGTTCGGGCACATGTGGAAATGTACAAATGGTTGCAATACGTGAACATAGATTTCCATTTCTTGAGAAAATAGATAACTGGAACCGTTTCAATTCAAATACGGGTGGCACACTGGTTGAAAAGTGTTGCCATTTCTTCGACGTGATGGGTCTGTTTGCCCAGTCTCAAGCCGTCAGTGTTTATGCCTCAGGAAACCAAGACGTCAATCATCTCGATGAGATCTACGATGGCAAACGATCAGACATTTTGGATAATGCCTTTGTAATCGTTGAATATCAAAATGGTGTTCGTGGAATGTTGGATCTTTCGATGTTCGCTGAAGGGTCAAAGAACGAACAAGAAATTTCAGTTGTTGGCAGTAGCGCAAAACTCGAAGCATTGATCACAGAATCAAAGGTAAGAGTTGGCCTACGAGCGAACGGAGCAGCGGGCGTCGAAGAATTCTTTGTCGAACAACCTCTCGGAGTTGTTGCCGGTTTTCATGCCGGAGCTTCTTACCTTGAGCATCTTGCAATGCAGTGCGCGATTCGCAACGGTACAAAATCAGATGTGACATTGCTTGATGGTTTGAACTCAGTAGCAATAGGCCAAGCTGCTCATCTGAGCATTGCGCAAAGACGTGTGGTTCAAATCTCTGAGGTCATAAGTTAAAAGGCGATTATACAACGAGTGTTAAGCCACCGTCAACTACAAATATCTGACCTGTCGTATATCTGTTTCGAATGAGGGCAATAGTTGCATCGGCACAATCTTGCGGAGTTGCAGAGCGCTTGAGCGGGGCAACACGAGCAACATTGTCATGCTGTGCTTGCCAGTCGCTTGTCCACGGGGTCTCGACCAAACCGGGCGCAACTGCATTAACCCGAACAGGACCACACGATTTAGCCAGCAGAATAGTCATGTGGTTGAGCGCCGCTTTAGTCATTGCATAAGCAATTGAACTGCCCACGGGTCTGACTCCGGCGATTGATGTGATGTTGACGATGTTGCCATCTTTGCTCTTTTTAAGATGTGGTATCGCCGCCTTCGTCAACCACCATGTACCAAATACGTTGACATCAAATGTCTTTTCGAAAATTTCATCAGTCAGAGAATCCAAATCATGGTGCGCAACCAGAGTTGTCCACCCGGCGTTGTTGATTAAAATATCCAGCTGTCCAAACTCGCTGATTGTCTTGTCAATTAGTTGTTGACCGGCTGCTTTATCACTGATGTCAGCTTGAATATAAAGCGATTTTGTCGATAGAGATTTCGCAACTTGCTGTCCAGCATTTACCGAGTTGGCAGAGTTCACGACAACATTGGCGCCAAGGTCACTTAATCTTCGAGCGATTTCTTCGCCGATACCAGATGATGATCCAGTCACGATCGCTACTTTGCCATCTAATTCGTTGCGTTTGTCATCATTCATTTGATGTCCGATCTCTTGTGAATTTAAATGAAGCGGTCAAGTATGTTTGCACGAAACTTATCGACTGTGCCCTTGTCATGTTCGTGTTTATCCATACTGTTAGAAAGTCTCAATAATCCGTTAATCCCTAAATAACGCAGCGGTTCTACTTCCCACTTTCGTGAGGGATGATTCACCCAAGGCAGAGTCGTCAATGGATGATCGTCACCAACCATCAAATGGGCGAGTGTCCGCGCCGCCAGATTGGTGGCCGCAACGCCATCACCGACATATCCACCAAGCGAGGCCAAGCCAGATCGTTGATCATAATTTACTGACGGCTGCCAGTCTCTTGGTACGCCGAGAGGGCCTCCCCAACGGTGTGTAACTTCGAGATCTTTCGTTACCGGAAAAACCTCGTGCATGGATGAAATAATTCTCTGATGTATTTCATCATGATTGTCGTAACTAGGTTTAACTCGTGAACCGAAATGGTAGGGCGCACCTCTGCCACCAAATGCGATTCGACCATCGTGAGTAATCTGCACATAAATGATCATGTTTCGGGCATCGTGGTAAGTCTCACGATTATGCCAACTGATTTCTTCGCGTTGCGATTTAGTTAACGGCTCAGTGGCGACCATATACGAATAAAGTGGGGCAAGAGTTCTGCGGTGGCGTTTAATTAGCGAAGTAAATCCTTCGGTTGCACGAACGACTACGTCAGCGCGAACTTTCGTATTTTTGAGCTTAATAACGCGAGGATTGATTTCAGTAACACGAGAATTCTCGTAAATCTTTACGCCCATTCGCTCGACAACTTTTGCAAGCCCTAACACCAATTTCTTCGGGTGAATTGTCGCGCAATGTGGCGTGTAGCTAGCGGCGAATAATCCTGAGATATTAATTCTGGCCCGAGACTCTTCAAGTGTGAGCAGTCTTGAATCATCTTCAGAAAAACCATAACTATGCAGTTCTTCAACTTCTTCAACTACACGAGAACGCTGTACTGCATTTGTTGCTCCGTGAATTGTGCCGCCGCGATGAAAGTCGCAGTCGATCTTTTCGCTATTGAGGGTTTTCTCAATTTCGTCAATCGTTGCAAAACTCTGACTATACATCTCAATAGCCGCTTGACGATTGTGCTGTTTTTCGATCTCCGAGAGGGTCATCGGTAAAAATCCGCTGCACCACCCGCCATTGCGACCACTTGCACCGAATCCAACATTGTTTGACTCAATGACAGCGACTCGCGCGTCTGGCTTCAATTTCTTGACGTAATAGGCAGTCCAGAGACCGCTATAGCCCGCACCAACAATCGCGATATCTAGATCAAGATCTGAGTTTAAAGAATCACGTTCGACTTCTGTACTCGTTACCGACTCATGCCAATAAGAGTTCACACCATCGATCTCCACAAGGTTCGAAATTCTGGTTCTGGATCAGTAATCAACACAGTCTCAATGTCAATTTTTAAAGTCGCTCGAATATTTTTTTCATAAAGTGGCCACGAAACTGCACCCGTCTTTGCGTACGACAAAAGTTCACCAGAGATTCGGTCAGCAATCGGCTCACGAGAAATATCATCTCCAGTGAAAACTTCTACACGTGGGGCATTCAGATTATGAAAAACGAATGGGATATCTAATGCGTGGCATGAGCCAAACGCGCCGTCAAAAATTGGCGTTGGCCAAGTGAACCAATACATCCAAGTTGGGGTGTTGACTTCACTTCGCTCCTCGCATAACTTCCATGCAGGTGAACGAAAATTCTGATCAGTCTGCATAGCGGCAACCATTTGAGACGGGGAGTGGTTTTTCCTGAGTTTTGAATATAAATCCCAGGCAGCTTGGGATTTATCGGCGAAAGCATCGCGGTAGTAAACAAGAGCGTCTTCAACATCGAGTGTCGCTGAATCTGGATGGAGCACTGTCCAAAGACGATTCTCATCATGATTCGTGCCAACTACCAGTGGAATCCCTGAGTTTGCCGATGCTGTGTAGATGTCTTCGGGCAATCCAGCGCCTCCGCAAGTCGGGGTGAATGTTGAAATATAGTTTTCAACATCCACAAACATTTTGGCGGTGGCGTCAATCATCTGTTGAACTGAAAGTTCTCGTAATTCCGCGAGTGATTTGCAACTCGCGAAATTTAGATATTGATCGAGCGCGATCGATGCTTCTTTCTTTGTGCGAAGTTGGCGAAGTGAAGGGCTCATTGCCCAAGCTCGCGTTACCAAACCGGCGACGAGTGGTGAGGCTGTTAAAGCAACAACACTGCTACCGCCAGCTGATTCTCCAAATATTGTTACATTATTTGGGTCTCCACCAAACGAGGCAATGTTTCGGTTGACCCATCTCAAGGCGCTGACTTGGTCGAGCGTGCCAAGATTGTTATCACCAAGGAAGCCAAATGGTCCGAGTCGATAATTAATGCTGACAAGCACTACATCGCCTCGAGTTACTAGCGACGCTCCGTTGTACCAACTCGTTGCAGCTGTGCCGTTTGTGTACGCACCACCGTGTATCCAAAATAAAACTGGCTTCAATTTTTGCTTTTCGTTATTCGCTGTTTCGCCAATGAAGTCGTTCTTCGTCCAAATGTTTAAAAAGAGACAATTTTCGTCAATAGGTAACGACTTAGTATCGAGAATCTCTTCCATGAAACCGGGAACTTGTGGCGATTGTGGGCCGAAAACTTTTGCGTTAACTTCGTTTGCATAACTAAAGACATCAACTGGTTCTTCAAAACGATTCGCAGTTGCAAACTGAATCCCCAAAAACTCGATTAATCCTGACTCGAGATCATTGCCATTAAATGAACCAGATGAATTTGTAACTAAAGCCATGTTTCTAGGCTAATCAGTCTTAACTACGATGTCGTTATGCGACTATTTAAAGTAACTGATGCAACCGGCGATCTGATTGACGCAATTTGGCGATGGTTTACTGCAAGTGCTGCAATCGGTCCTAAGTCTCGACGCGGCAAAAAATTCGGCAAATTTGGCACTGGCTCAATCATTTTGTTTCCAACAACGACCATCTTCAACGAGAACTACATACATATCGGCAAAGACACAATGATTGGTGAACATGTTGCCCTATCTGCGGGGATGATGCCGGGTCAGAAGTGTCTAACGAATCCGGTTGTAAAGATCGGTGACCGTTGTCTGATTGGTCGGGGCTCCGGGATTGTGGGTCATTTGTCAATTGACATAGGTGACGATGTTTGGACTGGTCATCACGTGTACATCACCGATCAAAGTCACGGCTACTTAGATATTTCGAAACCAATTTCTCATCAATCACAACCCGAACGCGCGGTTTCAATTGG
>WLFB01000061.1 GCA_009703975.1 Actinomycetota bacterium
GTCAATCCAAAAGTGGTTGCCTGTGACGATGATGCACAACATTGTCACACTCGGATAAATAAGCAGCGCTAGACGCATCCATAATTTTCTAGCAATTGGCCACAAGCCGAATGCACACCACGTAGACCAACCAATATGTAGTGACGGCATAGCGGCATATTGGTTCGTAAGTTTGCTCCCGGGACCACTATCAAATGCCCAGGGTCCGCCGAACTCTTTAATCGTGTCGACGAAGCCGAAATTTTCGGCGCCATTGCGTGTGCGTAATTCGCTGGGGATGCATTTAGCGCCAAAGCCAGCGGCTGGGCATGGAGCATCAAGCAACCGCGGAGGCATCAACGGAAACAGTGAAAAACCAATGATCGCGAGTGCGGTCATTACGGCAAGAGTATTTCGCCACTGTCCGAAAACTGATGGTCGAAATTTATACAACGCAATGAAAACTCCTAGTGTGACGAAAAAATGAGCGGTGCCGTAATAAACGTTCATTGTCTTGATAAACCAAATGTGTGGCAAGAGCCACTCTTGAATTGTCTCTTCGTGAAATAGACCAATCCAACGCTCGAAACGAATCACTCGAATTGCATTTGTGAAAGCGTGATTCGGTACTGACACTCCTTCGACGAGTGTCGAACCAAATTGGTTTCGAATCGCCGTATAAACCGAATAAAAAATAGTGATGATTATTGCTTCTTTCCACCAGACCATGCGATGTTCAAAATCAGCTGGCAGAGTTGGCCGCCGATCGCGCTTTTGTTTTGGGTCAAAAGTCGCTGTTTCCACATTCAAACTTTACGAGCGACAAGACTCAGTTATGCCACCACCTCTAGGCTGTTGGCATGTCTTTAAAATCAAACAAATCTCAAAACGCAGAACCTCTCGTTGCTTCAGATGTTTTAGAGCGTGTGTTGGCCAAAGGGCGTAGCACGGGCGCCGAGTTTGCCGAGGTATATATAGAGGACAAAAGATCTACTTCTGCGGGTTTAGATGACGGCAAGGTCGAGCAAGTCACTTCGGGTCGCGACCGTGGCGCAGGCATTCGAGTTGTCGCCGGTGAGACAACAGGTTTTGCGCACACATCTGATCTCTCAGAGCGAGGATTGTTGGCAGCAGCTGAAGCGGCTGCGGTGGCTGCCAAGCAAGGTGGCGGAGGCGTAAATAAAGTTCAACTCGGCACCGAATTGCGACATGCCGTAAACACAGTAAAGATTTCTCCAGACGGCGTAGAAAAATCTCGTAAGGTTGACTTGTTGAAGCGTGCTGATGCTGCGGCCCGCGCGGTCAACTCGGCGATAGTTCAAGTCTCTGCCGGTTACGGAGATTCGCTTCGAAGAATTTTAGTTGCCAACAGTAATGGCGTGTTGAGCGCCGATGATCAAGTTCGTACACTGTTGCGAGTCAGCGTTGTTGCAACTGGTGACGGCGGTATGCAAACTGGTTACGACTCGCTCGGACACACAATTGGTTTTGAGTTGTTTGACGAAAATGATGTTGAAGAGCTGGCAATTCGCGCAGCCAAACAAGCAGTCACAAAACTCAGCGCGAGACCTGCACCATCTGGGGCGATGCCAGTTGTGATCAAGCGTGGTAGCGGTGGTGTGTTGTTTCACGAGGCATGCGGTCACGGGCTCGAAGCCGACCTTGTTGGAAAAAGCGCAAGTGTGTATCGCGGCAAGATGGGTGAACTCGTCGCATCGCCGTTAGTGACGTTGATTGATGACGGCACGATGACAGCAGAGTGGGGCGCAATTGGTATTGACGATGAAGGTCATCCATCACAACGAAATACTTTGATTCAAGACGGTGTTCTCACAGATTACATGTGGGATTATCTGCGTGCGCGCAAAGAAGGTCGCGCACAAAGTGGCAATGGCCGCCGCCAGAGTTATCAGCACTTACCGATGGTGCGAATGACCAACACTTTCGTGATCAACGGCAAAGAAGATCCAGATGACATTGTGCGAGACACGAAGCATGGCGTTTCCATCGCCAAACTTGGTGGCGGACAAGTAGACACCGCGAGCGGAGATTTTGTTTTTGGAATGACCGAGGCTTACTTAATTGAGAATGGTGAGATCACAGAACCTCTTCGCGAGAGCAACCTAATCGGCAATGGTCCGGAGGTTTTGAAAGATATTGATTTGCTTGGCAATGATTTTGCGATGGGTAACCCTGGTATGTGCGGCAAAGATGGTCAGGGCGTGCCAGTCGGCGATGGCCAACCAACACTTCGTGTGCGTTCGCTGACAATTGGTGGCACCGCAGCATGAGTGATGGAGTACAAGAACTACAAAAACTCGCCGACTCGATTGTTGGTAAAGCAAAAGCTGGCGAACAAATAGAAGCATATGTTTCGCGTGGCGGTGAAACTTCGGTACGTGTTTATGAAGGTGAAGTCGAACACTTTGTTTCTGCGCAAAGCGAAGGCATCGGTATTCGAATAATCAAGGATGGTCGCACAGGTTTTGCTTACGCTGGCACTCTTGAGAGCGATGCAATTACTGAAGTGCTGGCCGAAGCACGCGACAATGTTCAATTCGGCACAGTTGATGAATGGGCAGGTCTTGCCGAGCCAGATGGCGTTGCGCAGATTCCACAAAAGTTTTGGGACGAAGAACTTGCGAGTTATCCAACGGATAAAAAGATTGCGATTACAAAAGAGCTTGAGAAGTTAACTTTGGCCGCGGACGCACGCGTTCGTGCCGAAGAAGCCAATTACGAAGACGGCTGGGGCGAAACTGCAGTTGCCACTACAACTGGCATTCGTGAAAGTGGTCGAGGAAATTCGTGTTACGTCTCGGTGTCAACTTTGGCCGACGATGGTGATGAATCACTGACCGGATTTGGATTTTCAGTTGGTGACTCTCCAAAAGAGTTTGATCTCAAAAAGGCAGCGCATGATGCAGCCGATCGCGCAACGCGTTTGTTGGGCGCGACAAAGCCCGCGAGCAAACTTGTGACGATAGTTCTTGATCCTTATGTCACTTCTCAATTCGTCAGTATTTTGTCAAGTGTTTTGAACGGTGAAAGTTTGGCAAAAGGTAGAAGTTTGTTTGCAGACCGTCTTGATCAACAAGTGGCCAGTGCAAAGTTCACACTCGTTGATGACCCGACTAATCCACTTGCCTACACGGCAACAGATATTGACGGCGAAGGTTTAGCAGCCCGACGAAATGTTTTGATCGAAAATGGAGTGCTAAAAAAGTTCGTGCATTCGAGTTATAGCGCTCGGCGTATGAATACGAAAAGCACTGGCAACGCAACTCGCGGTGGTTTTGCCGGGTCGCCAGGTGTTGGTTGTCTTGCGATGCAAGTTCAACCGGGTACGAAATCTCAAGCAGAGTTAATTAGCGGTATTGACGATGGCGTATTGATTCAAGATGTGTCAGGAATGCACAGTGGAGTAAATACGATCTCGGGAGATTTCTCAACTGGTGCATCTGGCATTTTGATCAGTAACGGCACACTCGGGGCTCCGATTCGCGAATTTACGATTGCGTCAACTTTGCAAAAAATGTTGTTGAACATTGTTGATCTAGGCAATGACATCGACTGGCTGCCGATGCGAGCAGTTGGGCTCTCACTAGTAATTAGCGATGTGATGCTAAGCGGGGCTTAAACGTATGTCGATCTTGCACGCGATCGTGTTGGGCATCGTGCAGGGACTAACTGAATTTTTGCCGATTTCCTCAAGTGGTCACTTAGTGATCGTGCCTTGGTTGTTCGGTTGGAATGATTTTGAAACGGCAGCAACAGCCAGAGCTTTCGACACGGCATTGCACCTCGGCACACTTATCGCTGTATTAATTTATTTGCGTCAAGATTTGATTATTTACGTAAGCCAAGGTGTGCAATTAGTTTTTAACCGTAAGAAGCCAGCAACACAAGCTGGGCGACGAGCATGGTTGTTGGTTTTATCCGCTGTGCCTGCGGGCATTGTCGGCGCAGCGTTTGAAGACAAGATCACCGAAAAACTTGGTAGCCCGGCTTTGATAAGCGTGAGTCTGATCATTTTCGGCGTCGTTCTAATTTGGGCTGATCGTCGAGCAACGGCAAGAAATTATCTACAAACAGTCGACTCATTGACGATGCGTAATGCATTGGTGATTGGTGCAGCACAAGTTCTCGCGCTTAACCCTGGCACGTCGCGCAGCGGCATCACGATTACTGCCGCTCGACTTTCTGGATATTCGCGTGATGCTGCAGCGAGGCTCTCATTTTTAATGAGTGTGCCAATTATTTCAGGGGCAGTTGTTTTTAAACTTGCAAAACTCGTGCGAGATGGAATACCTGATGGATTGCTAACGCCTATGCTCGTCGGAATCGTTGTCGCTGGAGTCTCCGGTTGGCTGGCGATGTGGTCAATGATTCGTTTGGTACGTACTAAGACATTTGCGCCGTATGTGGTTTATCGTTGCTTGATCGGCGCAGGCGTGTTGATTGCAGTTACTACAGGCTTCCGTTAACTAGCTGTCTAATTAATTAGCCAACTTGAGCTAGCCAACTAAAACTAGAGCGACTATGCCGAGTGCGGCGGCATCTGCAATTTGTGGTGCGTTTGTGAGTGGTACTGCGAGCACGACCGTCGCTTGTCGACCCGGTTGCAAAGCAACATCGAGCACTAACACGCGATCTAGTGCAACTGTGGCGTTAATGATCACATCGACATAATCACCAGCACGAAGCTCGGGTAGGGGCCCAACGCTTTGCATCGCCACTGCACGAAACCCGGCAGGTATTTCGTGGCGACTGTCTTGTGTTGTTGCGACGCTTGAACTAGATGTGAAGCCGAGCGCGGTCACAAGATATAACAACGCACTCAAAATAGATAGCGCAACAATAACGAGTCGTTGTCGCGAAGCGTCTCGACATAGGGCATACCACTGATCAATTAGTTTTGTTTGCATGGCTAGAGGCCATGTGTGCGACTTATTCGCTTTTGGCTGGGCTAGCTTTCGTCTCGCTTTTGCTTTCGCTTTTTGTTTCGCTCTTTGTTTCTGTTTTGCTTGCAGAATTCTCTGAACCTGTGCTACTTGATGAGCTGCTTGTGTCGCCACTTGAAGCACTTGTAGTTGAACTTGTTGAGGCAGTTGTTGTTGATCCTGAAGATGAACTGGAGCTTGTTTTTGAACTGGCAGCACTGTCGTTTTTATAGAATCCGCCACCTTTGAACGTGATCCCAACTGGAGTGAAAACTTTTTTGACCCGACGCATTGTTCCGTCTGATGGGTGCGATGCCTCAGTTAAAGCATCGTCGGTGAACGCCTGGTGAACTTCAATGGTCTCGCCACTGTCAATGAACTTGTAAACATAAGTTGGCATAGGGCTTTTGATTCTAGGATGCTTGTATGGCCGTACGCACCGTTGTGATTCCTGCGGCCGGAATGGGCACGCGGTTCTTGCCAGCCACTCGTGTGACCCCAAAAGAATTGCTACCTATATATGACACGCCAGCAATACAGTTCGTAATCGACGAGGCGACCGCGGCGGGCATTGAACGAGTGATAATCGTTACAAGTCGTTCAAAGCCTTCGATTGAGGCATATGCGTCGTCTGCCAGCACCGCCAATGTTGCAGTCTCAGTTGTCTATCAAGATTCGCCGTTGGGTCTCGGTCATGCAATTAGCTGTGCGCGCAATGCCGTCGGTCAAGAGCCGTTCGCTGTGATGTTGCCGGATGAGATAATGGGTGATTCATCGCTGATGAAATCACTTATCGCGCTTTACGATCGCACAGGTACCAGCAGTATTGGATTAAAAAAAGTACCGATGTCTGAAGTCTCGAGCTATGGCAATGTCGAAATCGCCGGCAGAACAGACGTCTCGCCAAGCGAGAGTGCAGTTGCAATCAATCGTGTGATTGAAAAACCAAAACCTAGCGAAGCGGTCAGTGACCTTGTGATTATTGGTAGATATGTTTTGACGCCGAATGTTTTTGATCATCTAGCGACGATCAAGCCAAGCCTTAATGGTGAATTTCAACTGACTGATGCGCTTGCTCTGCTTGCCAACGAAAATCAACTTGTAGGTATTGTCAGTGATATCACGCGATATGACACGGGTACGCCGATGGGTTTGTTGCGTGCAGTAATTGAGATTGCGCTGGGTCGCAATGATATTGGGCCGCAATTGAACTCTTGGCTTAAAGAAAAATTCAACAAATAGGTTAGGGTCACTGCTATGGCGAATAATTTTGGGTTGACGGTTGATCCTAAAGAAGTCAGTCTTGACGCGACGCGGCTAAAAAATATTGATAAGCACTTCAAGCGCTATGTAGATGAGGGTCGTCTGGCTGGTTTCGCAGTCGCGGTAGCACGTCGTGGCGAAGTAGCACATTTTGGAATGTACGGCCACAAAGATTCTGAAACAAGCGCGTCAATCACGAGCGACACGATGTATCGCATTTATTCAATGACCAAACCGGTTACATCGATTGCATTGATGATGCTCGTTGAACAAGGTCTGTTACAGCTCACAGACCCAGTGAGCAAATTTATTAAGTCATTCGGTGAAACTCGAGTTTGGAATACCGGAACAATTTTGAAGCCGATGACGGCGGCGCTAACCGAGCCGATACGGGTTTGGCATCTGTTGACCCATACATCGGGGTTAACTTACGGATTTAATTATGCCGATGTTGTCGATGACATGTATCGGCGGGCCGGTTTTGAGACAGGTCTCTCCTATAACGAATCGCTTGAAGTTGTCTGTGACAAAATCGCGTCGTTGCCTTTGGTATTTCAACCTGGCTCAAGTTGGAACTACAGCATGGCTACTGACGTAGTTGGGCGAATTATTGAAGTAATTTCTAAAATGCCGTTAGATGAGTTCTTAGAAAAGAATATCTTTGCGCCGCTTGGTATGACAGACACGGCATTTTTTGTGCCAGAAGAAAAACGTTCTCGTGTTTCATCGCTCTATCGCTACGACGAAGTTAATCATTCAAAAATCAAACTTGACGCCCTTGGCAACAGTTCGCTTGAAAAGCCAAAGTTTCTTTCCGGTGGTGGAGGTTTAATCTCAACCGCTGGTGACTATTTTAAATTTATTAAAATGCTTGAAGGTCGTGGAAAATCAGGTGACGTTCGAATTGTTTCTTCGCGGACGATCGACTTAATGACACAGAACCACTTGCCAAATAATGCGGATATCTCAACTTTTGGTCGCCCAATTGGCGAAGAATTCTTATACGACGGACTCGGGTTTGGTTTGGGGTTTTCCGTTGTCGTCGATCAAGCAAAGACTCGAGTTGCCTGCCCGAAGGGGACATTCGCCTGGGGCGGAATGGCGAGCACCGCATTTTGGGTTGA
>WLFB01000062.1 GCA_009703975.1 Actinomycetota bacterium
ACCAAATTGAATGCATGAATTTCAGATTCTCTGGCACTGATTCTCGTCAAATATTCTTCAACTACGTCACTTGCCTTTAACGTGCCACCGCTGACACCAGATGCAATTTCAACAAGCTTTTGCATTTGTTAAACGTCAAAACCAATAGTTGGCGGCACTCGAAAGCGTCCACTCTCGGCAGTGGGTGCTTGACCAAGAACTTCATCGCGATCTAACGATGGCGCAATAACATCTTCACGTAATACATTCTTGAGCGGATATGGCTGCGTCATCGGCTCAACATCCGCAAGATCTAAAGCGTCAATGTCTCGAAAGTGTTCAAGCATCCCAGCGAGTTGCGCTGTCATTTTTTCTGCTTCGTCAGTATTTAAACTCAGCCGAGCAAGACGCGAAACTTTAATTACTGTTTCTTGAGAAATCTTTTCGGCCACGACTCTAATTCTACGAGCCGATCGATAATTAGATACACGCAAGCAACGGCAAAAACAATGATTGATGTCCATTGATTTAATCTCAGACCGCCAAAATGTTTTGCTGTGTCAACTCTCAACGACTCTACGAAAAACCTCAAAAACGTATAGCCAGCTACATACATCGCAAAAAGTCGGCCGTTTCGCGGGCGCCATTTTTGATCAATCTTGATTAAGGCAATACATATAACTAGACATCCGAGAGACTCATATAAAAATGTCGGATGAAAAGTGGTTCCGGCCATAAAGCCAGCGGACTTTGCCTTGGCATCAGAAATTTCTAAAGCCCACGGCAATGTTGTTGGTTTTCCGAAAAGTTCTTGATTGAACCAATTTCCCCATCTACCAATCGATTGCGCAAGGGCGAGACCAGGTGCGACACAAGTTAAGCCAACCGCTATTCCGAGTTTGCGCTTGCGTGCGACAAAGATTCCTGCAATAACACCAACGAAAATTCCTCCCCAAATACCAAGTCCGCCTTCCCAAATTTTTACAACGTCAAACCAACGCCCACGAAATCTTTCTAGATCGGTGAGCACGTGATAAGCGCGAGCGCCAACAATGCCGATTGGTACTGCCGTCATCGCGATTGAACCCGCATCATCTGGGTGCCCTACGCCATGCACTAACAAACGTTTTTTGAACAACCAAACTGCTGCGACAACGCCAAGTGCAATCATTAGTCCATAGGCATTGAAGCGAAGGAAAAATACCTCAATAGAGCCTTGTGATGGACTCGGAAGCGAAGTAATCACTTCGCCATAATAGATTTCTTTTGCTAACCCGAGCGAATTGATTCGCTATAGAAATGATTCAGATATATAAGGCGTTCGAACCACAGTTGCCGTCACTGGCTAATTGCTGGTCTACTTGTTATGTGACAACTGCCAAGCGTCAGGTTGAAATGGCTGCCATCACTTCGCTCGCACCCGTAGCTGCGCTGTTTCCGACATGGCTTGTCGCAATCGGAATCCTTTGGATTCCATTTTGGCGCTTTACCGATGTCTCATATTCGCTGTTTGCGTTCGCAGCGATCGCAATGGGAATAGTTTTATTCTCGAAATCTGTACAGAAAATATTTCTTGCGCGCCTCTTAGGTGCACGACAGCCGAACAATGCCGAGGCCGCAACTTTGTATCAAGCATGGCGGCGAGTGGCAAAAGCTAATCACATTTCACTTGACAGTTTTGTTTTGAAAGTCGTTGATACTGGAGAGATCAATGCATTCGCTTCTGGTGGACATCTACTTGTCGTCTCATCATTCGCCGTTAACCAACTTGACAATAATGAACTAACTGGTGTTCTCGCACATGAACTAAGCCACCATCTTGGTTCACACACTGTTGCACTGACGATTGCGCAGTGGCTGAGCATGCCAATTCTGCTTCTCGCAAAGATTGGATTCTTCTTGCAGTTTATTGCTGAAACAATTACGAATACTTTTGGTTCGCGCTTGAGAATTATCCGACTCATTGGCTTGCTTACTGCAGCGGCGCTGACCGTCGTCTCTTCGCTATTTGTGGCAGGACTCGTCGTTGCACAATCACTAAGTAACGCAGTTGGCCACGGATCAGAGTTTCAAGCAGACAGGCGAGTCGTTCAAATGGGCTTTGGACGCGAACTATTGACTGCGTTAAAGCGAGTCGAAACTGACTCATACTTTTTTGACGAAGTAACAAAAAGTTCATTAATGGTTTCATCGCACCCGCCAGCCGAAGAACGCATCAAGAGACTTGAGTCTTTGATGCGAATTGAAGATCCGTTTAGATGACTAGTTCAAAACTCTTCAAAAATAAATTAAATCGACTAATTCTTGCTCTCGTAGCTGGGCTAACAGTCGGATTCTCGCTTCCGCCTTGGGGATGGTGGCCGCTGTCTATTTTCGGTTGTGCGCTATTTTTTCAAATAACAAAAGTCGTTCAAAACTTTTATGAAAAATTTCTTATCGGTTTTATCTTTGGCTTTGCTTGGTTGGCACTTGGCATGAGTTGGATGTGGTTTTTGACAGCACCGGGATACTTTGTTGTAGCGCTTTTATTCGCAAGTTTTCATGGCGTTGCCGAACTCATCGGTTCACGTTTCAACTCACCAATGTTCGCTAGACCAATCGCTCACACATTGGCGGAAGTCTTGCGGTTTTCAATTCCGTTTGGAGGTGTTCCGCTAGCTACATTGCCAATTGCAATTTCGCCAACTCGGCTTGCTGATATCAGCTCAATCGGCGGGCCGATCCTTGTGACTTGGTTCGTTTTACAAACTGCGGCTTGCATTGTTGGCTATTTCAATAGACGCCAAAGTCGCCAACCAGTTGCGATTATTTTATTGCTTTTAATTGTTTTGCAGATTTTTGGACAGAGTTTCAATTCAATAAATAAAACAAATACGACTCTGCGCATCGCAGCCGTGCAAGGTGGCGGACCACAAGGCGTACTAGCAATTAACGCCAGCGCTCGTGATGCGTTTGAGCGCCACTTAAAGGTCACCAAAACTTTGCGACCACAAAGCAATCTAGACATCGTATTGTGGCCGGAAAATGTGATTGATGTCGCCAAATTTGCGAGTAGTCGTGAGTATTTAGAAATTGCGAATGAGGCAGAAAGACTTGATGCTCAATTCGTAGTTGGCATTACTGAGGACGCTGGCACGAATCGTTTCACCAATGCCCAAATCGTTGTACAACCAAATGGCGAAATCACATCGCGGTACGACAAAGTTCGCCGAGTGCCGTTTGGAGAATACGTGCCACTAGGTTTACGAAGTTTTCTCGAATCTATTGGCGCACCAGTAAATCAAATACCTAGCGACGCCGTGGCAGGCAAAGAACCAGCGATGCTTACTCTGAAACAGACGGATGTTGCTGTAGTTATATCTTGGGAAGCCTTTTTCGCTGGACGCGCAAATAGCGGCGTCGAATCTGGTGGAACAATTCTTTTTAATCCAACTAATGGGTCGAGTTACACTGGCACGATTTTGCAGTCGCAACAATTAGCAACCAACTCACTTCGAGCGCGTGAAACAGGTCGTTGGACGGTTCAAGCAGCGACTACCGGTTTTAGTGCGGTGATTACTCCACAGGGCGAAGTCACCCAAAGACTTGGCATCGGAGAAGCAAAAGTGATCGTTGCAGATATTCCACTTAATACCGGTCGAACTATTTATTCACATCTTGGTGATGGTGTGTTTATAATTTTGCTAATGACTAGTTTAATTATTTGCCGACCAGTGCGACGCACCAAAAAACAAAATGACCTCTGACGATCTTGTTATCGCTAGCGACAATGTGCGCTGCATAGTTAGCCCAAATGCAGGTGGTCGATTGTCGTCGATTGTTGCTTTCGGCCGAGAATTGTTGATAACTAAAAACGACGAAACAAATCTGCAAAAGTGGGGTTGCTACCCGATGGCACCCTGGGCGGGACGAGTTCGTAACGGAGTTTTTGTGCATCAATCGAAACAACATCAACTTGAAATCAATATGCATCCTCATGCGATTCATGGAACTGTTTTGGAACGCCCATGGAAACTAATCGACTCTGATTCTTCAAGCGTCGCCATGAAAATTGATCTTGGAGCCAACTGGGGTTTCGCTGGTGAAGCAACTCAAACTATTTCGCTAATTAACGACGTGATCGAATTTCGACTGATGGTTGAGACTGATGATGCTTCAATGCCAGCGCAAGTTGGCTGGCACCCATGGTTTGCTAGACCGTGCACATTAGAAACCAAATTTTCGAATATGTATCTTCGTGACGAATTCGGAATTCCCACCGGCGAAAAAATCGCACCGCCAGCAGGCCCATACGACGATTGTTTTTCGGGTTCGCTAAGGTCACCAATTCTCAATTTTGCTGACAAAGTTCAACTTGAAATTCAAACTGACTGCTCTCACTGGGTCGTATACGACGAACCGCAACATGCAATATGTGTTGAGCCTCAATCTGGTCCGCCCGATGGATTCAACATTGAACCGCTGGTAATCACTCGTGATACTCCACTCACCCGATTTATGAGGCTTGTAATTAGCGAACTATAGAACAAGTGTGCAGTTGGTTCGCTAATAGATTGCCCAAATACCAAACGGTAGGATTTAATAATGTCAAAACCGTTTGATGTCAACGGTCCGTTGCGAATCGCATACCTTACTTATCGCGGCAAACCACACGTTGGCGGACAGGGCGTTTACACGCGTCATCTAACAAAAGCGTTAACCGATCTTGGTCACCATGTTGAAGTTTTCAGTGGTCAGCCATATCCGGTTCTAGATGAGAGAGTTCAGCTACACAAGTTGCCCAGCCTGGATATTTTTAATGACCACAACCCTGGGAGATTTCCTGCTTATTGGGAGTTAAACACATGGCCAAACTTCGTCGAGGCTGCGCTTTTTCTGAAGGGCACATTTGGTGAACCACTTTCTTTCAGCATGCGTGCCCACCAAGTATTGCGCGAGCGAATAAATGACTTCGACCTGGTTCACGACAACCAATGTCTTGGATCAGGAATATTGAAAATTGAAAAAATTATTCCGACAATTGTCACTTTGCATCATCCGATCACTAAAGATCGAGCACTTGAGATGGCCCACACACCAACTTGGTGGAAACGCAGAGCTATTGGCCGTTGGTATTCGTTCGTGTGGATGCAAGGCCGTGTCGCAAGCAAGATGCCACGCGTAGTTGTTGTAAGTGAAAACTCAATCAACGACATTCACACTGATATGGGCGTATCAAAAGATCGAATGCGACTGGTGCCGGTTGGTGTTGATCCAGATTTGTTCAAACCAATTACATCGATAACAAGAAAGCCTGCTCATCTAATTACCACAGCGTCTGCCGATGTGGCATTGAAAGGTTTATCATTTTTACTTGAGGCTGTTGCAAAGCTTCGTACCGAGCGAGAGATTCATTTAACAATCATCGGTAAACCTCGAGCTGGAGCAAGCGCTGATCTAATCAAATCACTCGGACTGCAAGACTGCATAAGTTTTGTGTCAGGTGTAACCGATGAAGAAATTGTTGAGCTATACGCGCAAAGCGAACTCGCGGTTGTGCCAAGCCTCTACGAAGGTTTCAGTCTTCCAGCGATTGAAGCAATGAGCACGGGCATATGTTTAGTTGCCACCACTGGTGGCGCACTACCTGAAGTCACAGGCATTGACGGTGAAACGGTTTTGTCATGTGTCGCTGGAGATGCAGATGCACTTGCTGCAACAATTCGGCGCGGACTTGACAATAAACAGTTGCGCGAAAAAGTTGGGCTAGCTGGACGTGCAAGAGTTGCCGAGCGATGGTCATGGCGACATTGCGCACAATTAACTGTCGATCAATATCGCGAAGTTTTGTCGATGCCTGATAACCAACGAAAACTTGCAAAACGACAAAGCGCTCAAGATGCTGACGATTAAATTTGACAAGCTAAATCTAAAACCAGGTGACGCATTTCTAGATGCTGGTACTGGTTTTGGTCGGCACGCATTTGAGGCTGCTCGCCGTGGAGCTCGTGTGATCGCACTTGACTATGCAGAGCAAGAAGTCGAAACCACTCGAGCAACATTTGCGGCGATGTATCAAGCAGGCGAACTTGACCCGAGTTCATTTACGGGAGTGCTGCGTGGTGATGCAACTTGTCTACCGTTTGACGATGCAACATTTGACTGCATCGTGACTTCTGAAGTTCTAGAACACATAGACGATGACACCGCGGCGTTGAGCGAACTCGTTCGAGTTTTACGCCCTGGTGGTGTGCTCGCAGCAACTGTGCCATCGTGGTTTCCTGAAAAAATAAATTGGGCTCTTTCTGATGAGTACCACGCACCGTTTGTCAAAGGTGGCCACGTACGAATTTATCGAAGTAGTGAACTGCGTAAAAAACTTTCGCGAGCAGGGCTTAAGGTCGGTAAGTCACACAAAGCACACGGGTTACATTCTCCCTACTGGTGGTTGCGATGTGCGGTTGGCCCACAACGTGAAGACAACAAAGCAGTTGCGCTGTACAAAAAGTTTCTTGAATGGGACATAGTCTCTGCGCCACTAATTACTCGTGCACTTGATCGTGCACTCAGCCCGGCAATTGGCAAGAGCTACGTTGTTTACGCAAAAAAGCCACTAAAAGTCAACAAATAAAATGCCGAATGATTTTTCTGCGAGAAATATCTCGGCGAAAACTGCAGACCCACTAACGCTTGACGAACTCTCGCTGACTGCTGACTCAATTGCAAAACTTCAACTTCCAAATGGAATGATCCCATGGTTTGAGAATGGCCATTGCGACCCATGGAACCATGTTGAGACAGCAATGGCGCTCGATGTTATGGGTCGTCACGACAATGCTCAACTTGCTTATGAATGGCTGAGGACAACTCAACGAACCGACGGCTCTTGGTATAACTATTTTCATAGTGATGGCAAAGTTGAAGAGACGAAACTTGATAGCAATGTTTGTGCCTACATCGGCACAGGGCTTTGGCATCACTGGTTGTGTACACAAGATCGCGAGACATTAAAACACTTTTGGCCGATGCTCGAAAGCGCAATGACTTGGGTTCTTAAAATGCGACGCAATGACGGCACGATTCTTTGGGCCCGAGAAGAGAACGAAAAACCGTGGGACTACGCATTGCTAACAGGCTGCTCCTCGATTCGTCATGCACTAATTTCTGCCAGCAAAATTGCGGCCGTACTAAATACGGC
>WLFB01000063.1 GCA_009703975.1 Actinomycetota bacterium
GTTTCGAACGGTCTCTTGGGGCGTCGTGCCATTTGGCGCCGCATTCGGCGGAGTTTGCGCGCGCTATTTTGGTTTACGCGGGCCGTTTATTATTTTCGCTGTGGTAATGGTCGGTTATGCAGTTTTTGCGAAGCCGATTCTTCGACCGCTTACTAAATCTTTATAGATTCGGTGTTCGATGCGCCCAAGGTTGGGCAGTCTCAAGTTGTGACGCGATACGAATCAATAAATCTTCACGTCCGTAGGCAGCAACAATTTGAACACCAACTGGAATACCTTCAGATGTCCACTGCAATGGAATATTGATCGCTGGTTGACCAGTCGTATTAAACGGTGGTGTCAGCGGAATCCATTCGCCAGCAATTCGTAAACCATTCATAAGATTCGAAGGCTCATTTTTTATTGTGCCAATTGGAAGCGGAAGTCTTGCAAGCGTTGAAGTGACGAGAAGATCCCAGCCATCGGCCCACCACTGCTGAACCATTCGCCGAAAACTAACTGCAGCGACAACCGACCTGGCGTAATCAGTTGCGGTTTTTGTGCCGGCGAATTCTGCCATTGCCCAGTTCATTAGTTCAATGTCGTCTTTGACAACTTCGCGCCCGAGCATTTGACCCAAAAGGTCACGAGCGATCGACATGTTGGTTGACCACATCGCAGTGAACTTTCCGGCGAAGTCTGTTTGCTCGAGTGCTTTGGGCCATGAGTTCTCGACATGATGCCCAAGAGATTCAAGAAGTTTGCATGTGTCTTGCACCGCTTTAGAACATTCACTATCCATTTGTCCACCGACTGGATGATGATCAATAAATCCGATGCGAAGTTTGCCCGGGTCTGCGCCAACTTCTTGAATGTATGGTCGTGTCGGCGCAGCCGCGATAACTCGGTCACCGACGCCTGGGCCATGTGTGGCGTCAAGTAACGCAGCCGTGTCACGAACAGTCCTGGTCACGGCAAAGTGCACGCTGAAGTTTGCTTCATCACCAAACGGGGCGAGAGAGATTCGTCCTTGCGAAGTTTTTAATCCAACGAGACCACAACATGAAGCCGGCACGCGAATACTGCCGCCACCATCGCTGGCGTGCGCCATCGGAATAATTCCGGCGGCGACTGCTGCTGCACTGCCACCACTCGAGCCGCCTGGAGTTAGCGAAAGATCCCATGGATTTCGGGTAGCGCCCCAAGCAAGTGGTTCGGTAACCGGCACGCTTCCAAATTCTGGAGAGTTTGCGCGACCAAAAGTAATTAGACCCGTGTCAATAAATCGTTGAACTAGAACTGAGTTAGTCGGCGCAATATATTTCGCATTCTTGAGTGCGATGTTTCCGTTTGACATATGTTGCCCCGCATATGGGCTACCGAGATCTTTCAAAATAAATGGCACACCGCCAAATTTTTGATTCGGAGTTGCTTTGAAGTTTTTTGCCAACTCGCGAGCATGCTCTAGCCATGTGATGTTGATTGCGTTGATCGGCGGATTGAATTCGGCGGTTCGGTCAATTGCCGCATCTAGAAGCTCGAGCGCTGAGACTTTGCCTGAGCTGACAAGCTCTGCTTGGGCAAGACCATCAATCCAGCGGGTTTGTTGTGCAAGTGGTGAAAGCGTCATGAACTCAGACTATATATATGTATCTAGTCGCGCAAAAGCAAGTATCGTGATGGCGCAGTGAATACGCCAAAAACAAATTATGAAGTCAAAATGACGGCGCGGCAGGTGTTTCAAACTCCAGCAGTTAAATCTTTTATCATTGCGAACTCGGCACTTTATATAGGTCTAATGTTGCAAGCCGCGACACTAGGCAAGCATATTTATGA
The DNA here is from genome assembly GCA_009703975.1 of Actinomycetota bacterium. Taxonomy (GTDB): domain Bacteria; phylum Actinomycetota; class Acidimicrobiia; order Acidimicrobiales; family Ilumatobacteraceae; genus BACL27. The sequence continues at coordinate 1,816 of WLFB01000063.1, forward strand.
CATCACTGGTCGCGAACTCGATATTGGCTGGCTCGGGCTCGCCGAGTTTTTGCCGATTGCGTTATTGGTTTTTGTTACGGGCAGTGTCGCCGATAGATACAACCGACGTCGTGTTGCAGTAACCGCAATGCTTGGCGAACTTGCGTGTGCGGTAGCTCTAGTTGTTTATTCACTGACTAATCCAACAAGTGTGTTTCCAATTTTTATCATCGCAGTTTTTTATGGCACTTCGCGTGCATTTGTAACACCGGCGATGCGATCGATTGGTCCGATGATCGCACCAGAGAATGGTTTGCCACAAATGGTGGCGATGTATTCAACAGTTTGGACGAGTGCGATGATTGTTGGCCCGGCGATGTCTGGGTTTCTTTATGCGGCAGCACCGTGGATCGCATACGCAACTTCGGCTGGATTGATCGGCCTCGGAATAATTCTGGTCTCGCGGATCAAATTAAAAATAATCTCAGATCAACCTGCAAAGACTGAGAAGCCGACGTTGCATTCGGCGATGGAAGGTTTGCGATTCATCAAGCGCACGCCAATTTTGCTGGCGGCGATTTCGCTAGATCTGTTTGCAGTTTTATTTGGTGGTGCAATTGCGCTGTTGCCCGTGATTGCAAAAGATCAACTACTCGTGGGCGACGTCGCGTACGGATGGTTACGCGCCGCAGCAGGTATTGGTGCGGCAAGCACGGCTGCGTTGTTGGCATTTAAACCAATTCGGCGTCACGTTGGCCGGGCGATGCTGATTGCAGTCGGCGTATTTGGCGCTGGAACAATTGTTCTTGGGTTAACGCACAACTACTGGGTGGCATTTTTCGCAGTGATGATTCTCAGTGCGGGCGACATGATCAGCGTTTTTGTGCGCGGAGCAATCGTGCCACTGGTAACGCCAGACGACAAGCGAGGTCGAGTTGCGGCTGTTGAAAATGTTTTTATTGGGGCGACAAACGAACTCGGCGCTTTTGAATCTGGTGCAATGTCTCAAGCAGTTGGTGTGCCAGCAACCGTAATTGGCGGCGGCATTGCGACGCTCGGAATAGTTGGCATTTTTTGGTACAAATTTAAGCAACTTCGTAACATCGACACTTTCGACGAACTTTCAACCGAAAAGTCAACTGATTAATAGCCCGCTCGCGCGATGTTTTGTCGTGCGATAATAGAACAATGAAGAATGTTGCGGATACAGCTTTGGTTCGAACTGCTTGTCCACTCGATTGCCCAGATGCATGTTCGCTCGAAGTCACTTTGTCGCTTGGTCGAATTACAAAAATTGATGCAGCACCGGTTGATGAGCTATCGAATCCACTAACTGACGGCTGGATTTGTAAAAAAGTTAAGCACCACGCCGATCGCGTTTATTCACCGGAGCGGATAATGACGCCGTTAGTTCGAGTCGGCAAAAAGGGTGCGGGAGAGTTTCGTCAAGCAACTTGGGACGAAGCACTTGATTTAGTGGTGATAAAAATTAAAGATGCAATTCGTGATTACGGCGTTGACTCGGTATTGCCGTATATCTATAACTCGTCGTCTGCAAAACTTGAAGCGAATTATTTAACACCTCACTTGTTTGCCAGACTTGGGGCACCAGAAATTCTGCACACTATTTGTGCGGCAACTTACAGTGCAGCATGGGATCAAGTCTTTGGTGACATGTTAAGCATCGACACGCTTGATGTTGTTGACGCCAGGCTTGTTGTTGTATGGGGAGCAAACCCAGCTGTGAGCGGCACACATTTGTTGCCATTGCTTGCCAAAGTTCAAAAAGCTGGCGGAAAACTAGTTGTCATTGACCCACGCGTGACTGGCACCGCATCTCGCGCCGATTTGCATCTGGCAATACAGCCTGGCACCGATGTTGTTCTGGCATATGCGCTCGCAAATGAACTTGCGCGAACTGGTCGTATTGATACCGAATTCATCGATACTCACACAACTGGCAGCGAAGAGTTTTTTGAGGCTGCGAGCAAATATTCGCTTGAAGACGCGAGTCGCATTTGCGGTGTTTCCCTCGAGCAAATTCGAGAACTTGTTGAATTGATCGCAAATACGAAACCGGCAGTACTGCGAATGGGTTATGGCCCTGAGCGCAACCGCAACGGCGGTAGTGGCGTGTTGGCGGTTCTTGGTCTTTGGGCTGTGACTGGCAACTTCGGTAAGCCGGGTTCTGGTGTATTGGCGTCTACGAGCGGTGGCTTTTCAATAAATGTCGAAGCGACTTGGCCAGAAAACATTGAGCGACCAGTTCGTCGCGAACTCAACATGAATCACGTCGCGCGTGTGCTGCGCGGCGATATCGGTGCGTGGCCAGTGGCAGCAAAAGTTTTAGTGATTCAGGGTGCTAACCCAGCAGTCACGGCTGTTGACCAAGTTGGCATGCTTGCCGGTCTGGCGCGTGAAGAAGTTTTCACTGTGTTACACGAACAAGTGATGACAGATACAGCTAAGTATGCAGATGTTGTGCTGCCAGCGACCACACATTTTGAAGTGCACGATGTAGTTGGTTCGTATGGTTCGTATTCAGTGCAGGTGATTGAGCCTGTGATTGATCGAGTCGGTGAGTCACGAACAAATAATGAATTCGCAGCGGCGCTAGCACTTCGACTTGGTTTTAGCTTTGATGAGTTCAACGCTGATCCTAAATTTATTGCCGATCGAGTCGCGAAGCAAAAAAATCTGCCAGTGCAGTTTCGTAAACCTGGAACAACGGTTCAATTTCGAGATACATGGCCAAGTTTCAACCACAAGCGAGCACAGTTGTTCACTGCGCAAAGTGAACTTCCGCTGCCAAAGTTTCGTGAAGCGACTAGTGAATATCCGCTCGTACTACTTAGCCCCGCTACTTCGCATACGATCAATTCGATGTTCGCTGATACTGATCCGCCACGAGTAGCGATTTATATGAATCAGCAAGACGTGGTTGCTCGCAAACTTAGCGAATCAACACGAGTTAAAGTATTCAACGACAAAGCGACACTTGAAATTGATTTGGTTGTTGATGCAACAATGCGACCAGGCGTGTGTTCAATCCCTAAAGGGTTATGGTTGCGTTCTACGAATCAGGGTGTGACGGCAAACGCATTCGCACCTGACGACTTAAACGACCTTGTCGGCGGTGCATGTTTCAATGATGCACGAGTTGAGGTGACGGCAGTTTGAAGCAAGTCAAAAAACAAGTTTCAGCTGTAATCGCTCTTTTGCTCATCGCTAGTTGCGCATCACTGACCGGCGATAACGGTTCAGGGGTGATGTCTGGAGTCGGTCGAATTCCTGGATATGACTTCGGCACTGCGATCACACTTCCTGCAGGTTTCGAACTTGATTTGCCAGATCTCAAGGGCGGGTTGATTGGCACCAAAGCCGGTGGCAATCGATTATTAATGATCGGCGACTCAATTATGGCGTCAACTGCCAAGCGCTACGGCAATGAAATGTGTAATGCGCTTGTTCCGTTGGGTTGGCAAGTTGCAGTTGAAGCCGAAGCAAGTCGATTCGCCGAATTCGGAGTTCGTGTTTTAGATAAGCGGATGAACGCCGAATCTGGTTGGGATGCTGCCGTGGTTTTCTTAGGTTCTAACTATGAAGGAAACAAAGAGTCGTATGGCAAACAGATGCGAAAAATTGTCGAGAAACTGACGCCACGCCCAATTCTTTTGGTGAATACATCATTGTTCAGAAATACGCAACGCGAAGTGAATCAAGCAATTGATGACTTGGCAGTTGATTTTGAAAATGTCTCGATCTTAGATTGGGCAACAATTTCTAAATCAGACGGCGTTTTGGCGCCCGATGGTGTTCATCTTTCTAAAAACGGGCGAAGTATTTTCGCAGTTGCCATCGCTAGAGCGCTTGACATTGCGCCGTTTCGTGAGGGTGAATGTCTAGATTCGAAATTTAGAGATGACTCGGCTGCCGGCAAAGGCGTAATGCCATCTGCAGGCGAGGTCGTTGACGGTTCATCGACGCAAACAACTATCGCCGGTGTTCAAGTCGCATCGACAGTGCCGACTCAAACTACGACTCCATAAATTTTTAACACGTGTTGTATAGTTTTGTCTGACAATAGTTTGAATTATCAAATAGTTAAGGGCGCACAATGAAAATCGGAATCTTCGGTGGAACAGTTAACTCAGGAACAATTGACGACGTCGTCAATGAGGCAAAGCAGGCTGAACGCGACGGCTTTGCAAGTTATTGGGCACCAAATATTTTCGGCCATGATGCATTGACCGCACTGGCAATCGTCGGTCGTGAAGTACCCCGAATAGAAATCGGCACGAGTGTCGTGCCGACATATCCGCGTCATCCGATTGCCATTGCGCAACAAAGTCACACAGTTAATGCCGTGTCAAATGGCCGACTCTGTTTGGGTATTGGATTAAGTCACAAAGTTGTCGTTGAAGGAATGTTGGGTTTGTCATATGACAAACCAGTGCGCCACTTGCGCGAATATCTTTCGATACTCATGCCATTGGCGCGTTGCGAGGCGGCAAAATTTACAGGTGAGACTTATACGACAAAGGGTTCTCTTCATGGTGTTGGATCATCGCCGTTTTCAGTTGTGGTTGCCGCGCTGGGCGAACAGATGTTGCGAGTCACTGGCACGCTCGCCGACGGCACGTTGACTTGGTGCACCGGTCCAAAAACTTTGCAGGCGTTAACTGTGCCGACAATTAACGAAGCCGCAAAAATTGCTGGTCGACCAGCCCCGAGAGTTATTGCAGCGTTACCAGTGTGCGTAACGAAAGATGTTGTTAAAGCGCAAGAATTTGCGGCGAAGGCATTTGTTATTTATGGACAACTGCCGAGTTATCGAGCCATGCTTGATCACGAAGGAGCGGCAGGCCCAGCCGACATTGTTATTGCTGGCACTGCTGAACAGGTTAAGCAACGCGTTGCAGACCTAGCAGGCGTCGGAGTAACAGATTTTGCCGCGGTTGAATTTAGTAGTGACCCTGATGAAGTTGCCGCAACTCGAGACGCAATGAAGTCACTTATCTAATTTTTTAACGGTTTTTTAACGGTTTTTTCACCGGTTTTTGATTTTTTCTTTTTCGTTTCAGTAGCTTTGAGTTTTTCGCGCGCGATCTGTCGGGCTTGCGCGCGGGCTTTGGCTTGAGCTGCAGTAATTTTCGCGTGATGCGCTCGGCACAAAACTTCTAATCCGCCTACGCCATTTTGGTCGGGGCTCAGATGGTGATGACAGCCCGGCCCGTAACCGCCACCATTGCGCGCTGAGATGTGATTAACTTCGCAATCGCGGCGCTCGGCTGTGCAACCTTGTTGTTGGCAATGGTATTTTGCACGACGCTTAGCTGCTGATCTGGCGAAACGCCA
>WLFB01000064.1 GCA_009703975.1 Actinomycetota bacterium
GTAAGTCGATGTTGTTGTCGGCGTGCACTCCACCGTTGAGCACGTTCATCATCGGTACTGGCAAAGTGTTTGCGTCGTCACCGCCAATTGATTTATACAACGGTAGATTTCGGGCACTTGATGCCGCTCTGGCAACCGCGAGACTCACTCCAAGTAGAGCATTTGCTCCAAGTCGTGATTTGTTTTCTGTGCCGTCAAGAGCGATTATTTTTTTGTCGATTGCTTGCTGGTCTAAGCCGTCTAAGCCGACTACGGCGTCGCGAATTTCAGAGTTGACATTGGCTACTGCTTGCAACACGCCCTTGCCCAAGAAACGTTTTCCGCCATCGCGCAATTCAACTGCCTCGTGTTCACCAGTTGATGCTCCTGAAGGCACAATGGCTCGACCAGTTGCGCCAGTTTCAAGCAGCACTTCAACTTCTACGGTCGGGTTGCCGCGCGAATCTAAAACCTCGCGTCCGAGAATGTTGGCGATTGCTGTCATTTGATTAACTTTATCTCATTCCAAAGTTCATCAAGTTCAGAAAGTGAACACTTCGTTAAATCAAGATTTCGTTGCGTTGCAAGTTCAACAACTTTTTCAAATCTTGCCTTAAATTTTTCAGATGCGCTGCGCAGGGCCGTCTCAGCATCGACTTTAAGGTGACGAGATAAATTGACCACGCTAAACAGCACATCTCCGAGCTCCATTAGTACTGCTTGAGGGTCACTTTTTAGAAGTACAGCTTCGCGCAGTTCGGCAATCTCTTCGGCGATTTTTTCGTACGCACCGTCGCTGTTTGGCCAATCAAAACCTTGCTCTGCCGCGCGCTTCTGAAGTTTGCTCGCATACATCAGCGCTGGAGCAGCAGTTGCGACACCATCAAATACTGATTTGCTGTCAACTTCGCCGCGTTCTTGTTGTTTAATTGCATCCCAAGTTGAGACGACTTGGTCTGCTGAATCTGCGCTCACATCGCCAAAAACATGTGGGTGTCTGCGCACTAATTTCTCATGTATCGAATTGGCAACATCGGCGATACTGAATCGGCCTTGCTGCTCGGCAATGGTGGCGTGAAACTCGACTTGGTATAGCAAGTCTCCAAGCTCTTCAATAAAGGCGTCGTCAGTTGACGGATCATCAACATCAAGTTGATTGATCGCATCGACAACTTCGTATGTTTCTTCGATCAAATAGCGAACAAGTGATTCGTGTGTTTGCTCACGATCCCATGGGCACTGCTCGCGCAAAGTGCGAGAGAGTTGATGAAGTTTCGCCATCTCAGCTGCAACTGGCTCGGCAAGTCGCGGAATGTAAAGCGTTGTTAAATGATCTGGCTCAATCTCGCGATCAAGGTTTTGCCAAGTCGTGTGAATAATTCTTTGGTCGGCGAGACCCAGGTGATGCAAAATCACAACCGATTCATTGCCAGTTGCGGACTCATGTGCAAGTTTGATATTTGAAAGCACCCACTGCGCGTGGCATTGTGCAACAAGCAGTGGGCCACTGTCGCCCGCAGCAAGTTCTGCAAAAAGATGCCCATCAATCATTCGCACACTTTGGTTGACAGGATCGATTTTTAGTGCGCTCCATGCGACGTCTAAGAAACTCATCGCAGGCACCAACACAACTTCTACAGTTTTGTCATCTAGCAAATGTTGTACCGCTTGCTCAAGCACTAGCGGTGAGCCTGGCACAGCGTAAAGAATTTCGCCATGTTGATGCGCAGCCGCCACGAGTCTCTTAGCAATTGCTTCGTAGACATCATTGAATGATTCATGTCGTTCGTATTCGTCGTCAAAACTCACGGCACCTTCGACTAGATGAGAAGTTGGATGACGAGTAGTTCGAACGTATCGAAACTTGATTCGCTCAATTGCTTGTAAAGTTTCGTGGTTTATTGAACCAGCCGAGCCTGGGCCAAGACCAACAACTGTGATTTGCGCGGTCATGCGCTTGTCAACTTAGTTTGCGATTATGGCGCCACTGGCAGGGTTCCAGCGGCCGTAGGCAGAGTCAACTTTTATTTTCGTTGTCGCAAGGTATCCATTAAGAAGAAGTACTCCAGCGTTTGCTTCAAGTAACGCCGAGATGTCGGCTGCGACTTCGACGAATGGTCGAATCAAAATAATGTGATATCCGAAACTTGATTTAACTGGGCCAGTTGCAACGCCTGGCTTGGCGAGTAATGCACCAGCAGTGAAGTCAGGATCAAAACTACTTTGATAGTCGCTTAGCAACATGCAAGCATTTTTTTCGCCAGACAGCGCACCACCGGATACTTTTGCATTTGGCTCAATCGAATATTCTCCGGCAATAGTTGCGAAATCTGCGCCATCCGTAATTTTCTTCAGAGCCTCTGTAGCTTTTGCTTCTTCCTTGACGACTAAATGTCGAACACACATCACGCCAAGCGACGCAGGTGCTTCGTCATACATCTTTGATGCCGATTTGGCATCTGGTGCAACAACTCGGTTGAGCGCAAGCCCTCCAGCGTTAAGTTCAATAATCAAATTCTTTAGGTGTTCAGTAAATTCGCTCGTGTCTGTATTTTGGCTGACTGACACGGCGATCTCGTCACGGTCGGCTTTGGTTATCTCTTGTCCATATTTTTTGAGGATCACATCTGCGGCAGCACCTTGAATCAAAGCAGTAAGAACACTTCGCGCGGTATCGCCAGGGATTTCACCATCAACTACTGGAGTTTGTCCTGCATCACTGAGTTCTGTAATTGTAAGTTCAAGTTCATCACGAGAAATCTTCTTGGCACCGACTTCGGCGGCAGAGTTCGAAGTTGAACCGCAACTTGATAAAACAACTGCGAGAGTCACAAAAGCAGTCGTTGCGAGACTGAAAGAATTTGTTTTATTATTTTTCATCGCCCTTACCCTAGTGCCACTTCTTCGACAAGTTCTTGCATAAATGTGACTAGATACGAAGCTGGCTCTTGACCGCGCGGAATCGCAATGCTCAGATCATTCGACTGCTCGCGATATGTTGCCGATGGCGACAATCGCACAAGGCGCATTGACTCGCTTGCCTTAAGAGTGATCGGTGAGAGTTTGGCGCGATTATCCGAAACAATAATTTCACGCAGACCGATGCGATGGCACTCGGCGCGAAGCGAGCCGACCATTAATAGAGACTTGGCTGGCTCAGGCAACTCTCCGAAGCGATCTTGCCATTCTGCTTTTATATCTTGCACATCGGCGTGAGTTCGAACAGCAACGAGTCGCCTATATGCATCAAGTCGTAGCTCTTCTTTTTCGACATAATCATTTGGTAAAAATGCCGTGATCGGAACATCAATTTTTAGTTCAACCGGTATCTTCGGCACTTCACCCTTCATTTCAGCGACTGCTTCAGTGACAAGTTGGCAGTAGAGGTCGTATCCGACTGCGGCGATGTGACCACTTTGCGCTTCACCTAGCAGGTTTCCTGCCCCGCGAATTTCAAGATCGCGCATTGCGATTTTGAATCCGCTACCAAGTTCTGTTGCTTCACCGATCGTGCGAAGTCTTTCGTATGCGTGTTCAGATAAGGCCCTGTCGCGAGGGTGAAACAAATATGCGTAGGCGCGTTGCCCGCTTCGACCAACGCGGCCGCGAAGTTGATGCAGTTGTCCGAGGCCTAATAAGTCGGCGCGCTCAACAACGAGTGTGTTAACAGTTGGCATGTCAATGCCGCTCTCAATAATTGTCGTGCAGACAAGTACGTCGTATTTTCCTTCCCAGAAATCTTGTACAGCTCGCTCAAGAATTGCCTCATCCATTTGCCCGTGTGCCACGATGATCCGTGCTTCTGGCACCAACTCGCGCAACTCGCGCGCACGATCTTCAATTGATCGAACTCGGTTATGTACCCAAAATACTTGGCCATCACGCAACAACTCGCGACGAATTGCCTCTGTTGCGACACGGTCATCTTCTTCACCGACAAAAGTAAGAATCGGCTGTCGATCTGCAGGGGGAGTATTGAGTAAAGACAAATCTCGTATGCCGACAAGACTCATTTCAAGTGTGCGCGGTATCGGCGTTGCGGTGAGAGTCAAAACATCGACATTCGTTTTGAGTTGTTTCATTTGCTCTTTGTGCTGCACACCGAATCGCTGTTCTTCATCGACGACTAATAAACCAAGATCTTTAAACTTCACGCCTTCTTGAAGCAATCGATGTGTGCCAATTACGCAATCAATTTGTCCAGACTCAAGACCCTGCAGAACTTGTTTTGCTTGTTTGGCTGTCAAAAATCTTGATAGCACTTCAACTCGAATTGGGTATCCGTTAAATCGTGAGGTGAAAGTTGTGCCGTGTTGGGTCGCGAGCAAAGTTGTCGGCACGAGAACTGCAACTTGCTTTCCGTCCTGAATACATTTAAATGCGGCACGCACAGCAACTTCGGTTTTACCGAAACCAACATCACCACAAACAAGCCGATCCATTGGAACTTCACGCTCCATGTCGGCTTTGGTATCGATGATTGCGACTCGTTGGTCTGGTGTTTCAACAAATTGAAATGCCGCTTCCATTTCATGTTGCCAAGGAGTGTCACTGGCAAACGCATGCCCAGCAGCAGTTACGCGACGTTGATAGAGAACGACAAGTTCTTGGGCAATTTCACGCACTGCACTTCGCACACGTGCCTTGGATTTTGCAAAATCAGATCCACCCATGCGATTCAGAGTTGGAGTTTCTCCACCGATGTATTGTCGAATCGCATCAATGTGATCGGTTGGCACGTATAGATTTCCGTTGTTGTATTGCAATTGCATGTAGTCGCGCTCAACACCACCCATCGACTGTTTTGACATGCCGAGATATTTGCCGACGCCATGCACATGGTGAACTACGTAGTCGCCAGGTTTGAGATCTTCAAAAACGCTTAGTGAGTTTCGTTTTACTGGCTTGGTATGTCGATGTGTTCGCCTTCGACCAGTCAAGTCACTCTCTGTGATTATCGCCAGATCGTGAGCGTTAATAATGCAGCCACTATGAAGTGACGCAACGACGATCGAAACACCGGGGCTCGTGATTGCAGTTGCCTGTTGTTCAAGCGACCGAACCGTGACGCCTTCAAGAGTCAATACTTCAAAAAATCTTTGCGCTGAGCTTTGTGTGTCGGCAGCGATAATCACACGAAACTTCTTAGTGACAAATCGCAAGATTCTGTTGGCGAGCGCTTCGGTATCGCCAGTTGCTTGACCCCAAGTTGATGATTCAATGCTCGCGGCGCCAGGAGAATCAGCAACTGGGCTAAGCGAGATTATCGACTCGGCATTTGTATTTTTTAGAAATGACTCAATTTCTGAGTGCAGCCTCGGATATTTCTGATCAGGATCTCGTGACCATGTCGACGCCAACGCTCTTGCTAAGTCATCTTCTTCGGCGATCAAATCGCGTGCGCGGTCGCGCAATCTTCGTGGCTCAATCAGCACGATGTGAACCGAGGCTGACTCGGCACACACATCAGTTAGTACTTTGCTGTCTGTTGCAACCCATGGCAGCCAAGACTCCATGCCGTCAAAAGTCATACCTTGAGCGATGCGCTCCCAATTTTCTTGACCCCAAGGTTCTTCGGCGATCAGGTTTTGTGCACGAGCGGCAACTTCTGAATTGATAATTAATTCGCGTGCAGGAAATATTTGCACGCTGACCAGGTCGTCAGTGCTGCGCTGATCGTTGACGTTGAACGTGGTCAGTCGATCAACTTCGTCGCCCCACAGATCAATACGAATTGGCGTGTCAGCCGTAGATGGAAATACATCGATGATTGAACCACGTCGCGCAAATTCGCCGCGGTGTTCAACGAGTTCTTCTCGACGATAACCAAAACGAGCGAGAGTTGAAATCAATTCATCCATATCAACTTGTGTTTTTTGTTTTATTACTAGCGGTTCAACCACGGTGTTGCTGAGGTGTTGCAGTAGCGCACGCACACCCGTGACAATTATTTTTGGCGGATCATTTTTGATTCGCCACAAAACCTCAAGTCGTTTGCCCATTGTTTCAACATTCGGGCTCACTCGCTCAAACGGCAAGGTTTCCCACGCTGGAAAGAGAACTACATCTCGCTCGGGCAGAAACGCGACGAGATCATCGCGGAGTTGCCCTGCCATTAATCCAGTTGGTGCTGCGACGATTACTAATTCATTTTCGGTGCGTTGTGTTAAACCTGAAAGCAACAATGGCCAAGTGTGTTCGGCACAAACAATCGAAGCACTCTTCTCTCCGAGTGCGGCACTTAGTGCTGGATCGAAACTAAAAGTCGAAGCAAGTGCGCCTAAAACGGTCATCGCTTGGCGCCCTAGCGGGCATTGATGTTGCGCATCGCGGCATCAAGACCTTCGGCGATAATTAGTTGCACTGCATCAGCAGCAATTTGTACCGAAATGTCGAGCAGTTCACGTTCGCGTGTTGGAATCTTTGACAGCACATGATCGGCACCTGCTTCTTTTGAAGCAGGCTTGCCGACGCCGATTCGCACTCGAATAAAATCCTGTGTCTTTAGATGTTGCTTTATAGATTGCAGGCCGTTGTGCCCGGCAAGCCCGCCCCCAGATTTAATTTTTACGACTCCAGGTTCAAGATCAAGTTCATCATGAACAATAATAATTTTGAGTGGATCTGTAATCGAGAATCGTCGTGCCAGTGGCCCGACTGCGTTTCCAGACTCGTTCATAAAAGTAGTCGGCGTTGCGATTAGAAAATGCTTACCCGATGCGTTGACTTCGGCAGTTAGTGCTCTGTCGCGACTCGCCTTAAGTGCAATACCGATGCGCGTTGCGAGAAGTTCAATTGTTTCGAAACCAACATTGTGACGAGTGCGAGAATATTTAGAACCCGGGTTACCTAATCCAATAACTAATGCGTCGAATGGTGTGCCGCGACGCTCAAGATGCTCGGGCCGCTTCGTGCGACCGAACAGCCCCATCTATTTTTAGGCCGACGGTTTAGCGTCGCCCGCTGGAGCAGCGCCCGCATCTGGTGCAGCAGTGGCGGCGCCTTCAGCAGCAGCGGCAGCAGCTGGTGCAGCCTCTTCAGTCTTGGTTTCGAGCACTGTTACAACAACAAGATCAGGATCGCCAACTGTGCTGACGCCA
>WLFB01000065.1 GCA_009703975.1 Actinomycetota bacterium
AAAATGAGCTGCGTATAGTTTGAGTAACTCTAGATTCGTTGTTTGACTTGCATCAATGAAGATCAAGAAACCTTTGTGCCCAGTGGCCTGCAATTCTCTGCAAAGAGGTTCAAGTTGTTCAATGTAGACCGAGGCGAACCCTGGTCGTTGAGGGCGTTTGAATCTATAAATTCGGACGGGGGTGAATAGGTTGAGTAAAAACAAGAAAACCCAGCACATAAGCGACAGCGGAAACGCAACCAGAGTCACGAGTATTCGTCGAAGTATAAATAACTTTGGAAAAGACGCCAGCGATGCGTAGCCCTTTTTTAAGGTTTGGTCGTAGAAAAGAACTCGTGTGACTCTGTCGTTAGCGACATTCTTGACGCGTAGTAACAAAGCCTTCATTTACAAAACTTAGCGGCCGTGTTTGGCGAGGTATTTTTCGAGCGGGGCGAAGTTGAATCGAGAGTCGTCAGTCCAGCCGTCTTTTGGTGGGCGACCCATCACGATCAAGTGATCGGCACCAGCCGCAGCAAACTCATCAGCCATTTCAAGATCTTCAGGGTTGATCGCCACGGTGCGCTCAATCTCACGTGGATTGCGACCAATTTTGGCGCACCATTCATCAATTACCTGATTCTTTTTGCGCACATTTTCGACAGGTCCAAACACATTGCTCAAATCGGCGTGCTCGGCTACCAATCGCAACGTAAACTTCTCGCCACTACCTCCAATCATCAACGGCATCTTTGGGTTTACGGTGCCAGGGTTCAACTTGGCAAGACGCTCTTTTATAATTGGCAACCCCTTTTCAAGAATCTTCAACCGACCAACTGCAGTGCCGAACTCGTAGCCGTATTCGGTGTAGTCTCGTTCAAACCAACCCGATCCAACGCCAAGAATAAATCGCCCACCACTAATGTGATCAATTGTTCGAGACATATCGGCCAGCAATTGCGGATTGCGATAGGTAAAGCAAGTAACTAGTGCACCAACTGTGGCATGTTTGGTTTCGGCCGCAATCGCCGCCAACAATGTGTAGGCCTCAAAGTGCGAGGCATCCGGGTCGCCATAGAGAGGATAAAAATGATCCCACACCCAAATGCTGTCGACTTTTAAGGCATCGGCGTGCAACCAGGTGTCACGCATTGCCTTCATAGTTGTATTTTGCGGATGTATTTGGATGCCGATTTTCATATCAAGATTCTACTCTCTTATCAAATATGAAATTTGAATTAAAGGCAGTAGTTGTCTAAAGATTTGAAGTTAATAAGTCGTATGTCCAAGTTTCACAAATCAGCGCTGGATTTTGCAGTTGCGACGATGCATGCATTCTCGTTCACAACATTGTGCAGCGCAAGTGCATTAGCCGATTTAAGTGTGAGCGATCGAGTGGGTCTAACGAATCACTACGAAGTTCAACAGATTAGTTATCAACCGAAATCTGTTTTGAGTCGTGCGAGAGGTTGCGGAGGGCGGGGAGAGACATCGTTAGCAGCGCGACGGCGACGAAAAGCACGGCAATTACAGCAAAAGTTTGCTGCAAACCAAAACCTTCGATGGCCAGACCAACAACAACCTGACCAATTGGCGGAGCGGCATAAAGCGCCGACATTTGCACGCCATAAACCCGGCCTTGCATTTCGGCAGGTACCCGACTTTGAATCAGCGTATTCCATAGCGGGTTGAACGGCCCCCAAATCGCTCCCATCAAAAAACCAGCGAGCACGAAAACAAAAGTTGGCGGCAACCAAACCATTGGCACGACTGCGAAAGTCACACCAATCATCACGCCGCGCAAAATCGCATAACGTGAAAACCGTCGAGCAATCGCGGCGAAGCCAAATGCACCGAGCACCATGCCGGCTGCCAACGCCGTCATCGTCGCGCCGAGCCCGCTTGCATTGTTGAGGCGCTCAAAGTGCACCGGCAAAATCACCATCTCAATTGGCATGTACACAGCCGAAGTAAACATAAAAATTATCGTCAGACTGAAAAGTGCGCGGTCGGCGTGCAGCGCACGAAACCCCGCGATGGTCGCTTGCCAAAAGCTTTCGCTGGGCAAATTTTGGTCGTGAGTTTCAGAGGTTGTGTCAACGACTCGCATTAACATCACGCTCACCGACGCGACGAAAAACAAAAAACTTGTTGCAAATAACGCGTCAACAGGCCCGACGAATTTGATTAAAGTCGCGCCGATCGCAGGCCCGATAGCCCAACCCACGGCGAAGAAACCTTCATGACGGCTGTTTGCAGACTCGAGACTTATCGACGACGCTATGGCAGCATTAGGGATCAAGGACTTGCGCGCAGTAAACCCTGCGGGATCAAACACTGCTCCCAAAACTGCGATTAGAACTACCCAGATATATGTCAACTCGCTGACCCGATCAACGAGCACGAACAGCAGTACAGATATAGCCGAAAGCACATCGGCATAAATCGAAACTTTTCGCCGACCGATGCGGTCGATCATGGTGCCGAGAAATGGCGAGACCACGATGCCGGGCAAACTCGCCACGGCGCCGAGCAAGCCAGCGGCGCTAGGCGAGCCTGTCAATTCAAGCACTAGCCACGGCACGGTGATCATCACGATGCCGTTGCCGATGCCCGATGCAATATTTGAAGTCTGCAATAAAATAAATGGCAGACTGCGCTTCATTAATTGAGTTTAACTGGATACTAATTTTCAGATCAAAATTGAACTCTCTTGACTAAAATTTAATTAGAATTATTAGGGTTATCAGAAGTATAGAAAGTAGTTACCTAGAGATTCGAAATTAAGGAGTCGTATGTCTAAGTTCCGAAAGTCCGCGTGGGGTTTTACAGTCGCAACAATGCTCGCGATGGCATTCACGCCACTTCACACTGCGAGTGCAGTAGTTGAGTGGGCGCTCGCTGAAGATTCGGTATCACTCGGTTTGACCGGTGTTTCACCACACGTTGAGCGCACCGGCAACGCTGACAGACTTTGGTATCCAGGTGGGCTTGCCGGCACGGCAGTTGCCGATTGCAACGATGCCGGCGCGTGCACCAGTGTGCCCACAACAGGTCGCTTGGGTAGCGACTTCACGGCAATTACATTGCCCAATGGCACACGTCGTGCATATTTCGTAGAGATCTCGATGACGCCAGGCGCGAACACGAAATCTGTTTCGTCTGCCGCTTGTCTAACTACTGCATGCACGGCAGTTGGCACATCAACTATTGCTGCAGCAGAACTTGTTGTATCTCAAACTGTTAAAGCATGGGGAGTGCCCGACGCCGTAGTAACCCCCGACGGCAAAGTGCGTCTTTATGTTGTTGAGTCTCCGACTGAAGGTAACTGCAGTGAAAAACTTGCAAGCTACATCTCAAATGATGGCATCTCATTCACGAAAGAATCTGGTTGGCGTCTTGAAAACGGCATCAGCGTCGACCCAGAAATTCTTCGTGCAAAAACAGGTGACTGGCTAATGATCTTGGCTGATGGTCCTGGTTGTGGCGATCGTGTGCAAAAACTTTACACATCAACATCAAACGATGGCTTAACTTGGTCGACACCACAAAAGATTTCAGGTTCTGATCTTCGCCGACTCGACCCAACGGGTTACGAAGTTTCGACGAACGTATTTCGCATTTACTATGCGACCGCAGTTGCAGGTGCGCTAGGTGATGTCACTTACACAATCAAGCGTGGCACGATTTCAATAAAGCAATCATCTGGTGAAGTTTCGATTACAACCGGCACATCGTCATCGAAAAAGACAACGATCACATGCATTAAAGCTAAGGTCACTAAAAAGGTAACTGGAGTAAACCCCAAGTGCCCAAGTGGCTATAAAAAGAAATAGTCATTAATTTTCAAAAGTCTTGTATTGCTAAATTAGTCAGTATCTACTTTTTGATTTGTCAAAACAGAAATTCAAACAGCAAAAGTGACTAGGCTTGGAAGATGAATTCCGAGTTCATTATTTGTCTGTTTGAAAACAAATGATGAAGTGGGCATTGGTCACTGGCACCACAGTTGGAATCGGTGCTTCTTTTTGCGATCTTCTAGCTAAAAACGGCTACAACATAGTGTCGGTCTCGCGCGACCGAAAAAAGATGGAAGAAAATGCTGTTGAGTTGCGCGCTAAATATGGTGTTGAAGTTGAAGTTCTTGTTGCCGATCTGTCAGGCATAGAGGCAATTCGGCAAGTTGAGAGCAGATGTTTAATGACAAGTAAGCCAATTGAAGTTTTGGTCAATAATGCTGCGTTCGGGATAAATGATTCGTTCGATATCAGCCCAATTGCAGTGCAGGAGGACATGGTTCAAGTGATGATTACTGCTCCAATGATATTAACGCACGCTGTCTTAAATGGAATGAAGCAAAGAAAAAAAGGTTACATAATCAATGTGAGCAGTGTTGCTTCTGTGATGGTTGGAAGCACTTATTGTGCCGCAAAGTCCTGGCTTTCAATTTTCTCGGAATCGTTATCTAGAGATTTGTTGAAATATGGAATTAATGTTCATGCTAGTTGCGTTGGCTTTACTCGAACTGAATTTCACCAAAGAATGGGACAAGATGTCTCATGGGTTCCAAATATGTTTTGGTTAGATTCCGATCGTGTTGCAAATGATGCATGGAAGGCCGTTCAAAAAGGTATTCCCTATCAGATTCCAGCGGCACAGTACAAGCTTTTAATTGCGATACACCATTATGCGCCACGATTTCTCGTAAGAATTTATGCAAAAATAGCGTTGAAGTTTTTGGGTAGATAATCCTCAGAAAGTTTGTTCAAGTTATTGTTTCTCAAAAGCGGTGTCCTGTAAGTGCCCAAGTGGCTATAAAAAGAAATAGCTAGCAACCGGTTAACTGTTAGTTAAGCGAGTTAACTACGCAGTAGACCGAGAGTCCTTCTTTTGCAAGAAGTGGGCTGGCCGAACTTGATCTAACGCCTGAAGATTGCCCTGCGTTGTTTGTCATTGCTGGCATTGGTTCTGCTGCTGCACCAGCTTGCACAGTCGCCGTGCCCTTTAGACATCCCAAAATATATGGGAAGCTCATGACAGCGTGATAGCCGTAACTACCATCAGGTTGGGTGCGACCGTTGCATGCGTCGAGCACGAGAGCGTCAGAACTTGCCGTATACGAGTATGCGCTCCAAACATTTTTTGCTGGGTCGCCGATTTTCGTGTAACCAGATCGAACAGTGCCTGTCGAGGTACACGCGACGTTAAGACATGCGGTTGGTCCATAAATTGGAAAGCCGTCGATCGCGTATCCAAGTACGGCGAGATTATTTAAGTTGCATGCTGCGACCTGATACAGAACATGGTTGTGATATGCGTTTCCAGGCCCAGCGTGTCCACCACAAGTGTCTAGTAAACCGTTGTAATTTGGATCACCGTAAGGCGCCGAGGCAGGATATGGTCCTTCAGTCGCTCCATAGATTGCAAGACCAGTAGTTGTGAAGCCGAGCGTTCCCATTGTTGGTGTCGCACCGCCGATCGAAGTTGGCGATGCAGCGACAGCCGGATTTCGCGCAATCTTCCATGTATACGATTGGGCGGCAAGTGAGTGTGGAGTTTTGGCGACAAACGTATAACCAATCATGTTGTTTGATGAAACAGTTACGACCGAGTCTGTACAAGAAACCGAGATCGAAGGTTTCGCGTAACCTGACCCAGCCCCAACAGAACCAGAAAGGTTAGGGAACCTTGCGGTTGGGCATTCGCCAATTGTGCGAAGACCACTCGCTCCAGAAGTTGTTGCGACCGGCACAGTCGCAACGGTCGCCACTGTTGTTGCAGTTGTAGCTACTGGTGAAGTTTGAGTAGGCAGTGCTGGCGCTTTTTGCCACTTAAGTTTCTTACCAACTTTGGTACAGATGAGAGGATTAGATGCGGAGCCTCCCAAGATTCCCGCGCGAGAGCACTTTCCGCCAACACTTGCTGCAGATACTTGCTGGGTTGGGACAATGATTGCTAAAACGCTGGCAACTACTACTGCAATTATTTTAAAGGATTTGAACATCGAGTTAGCCTAATTTGTGCTAAATCACTTTGCAATGATCAATTCGATAAATCAGTGCGTCGAAGGTGTCGCTTTATGTTCACCTTGCATTAACAATTGCACTTTGAGTCAGCGCCTGAACCTCGGCCAATGTTGCCGAACGCGGATTCGTTCGTGCTGCAGAATCTTTCAGCGCCTTAGTGGATATCCGCTCTACACAATCGAGTGGCACACCAATTTCACTCAACGATTTTGGAATTTTTATTTCATCGAGAATCGCTTCAACCGCAGTAATAAAACCATTCACTGAATGATCGGGTAGTTTCATCGCTTCGGCCATGCGCCGCACTTTGTCTTCCATGCCGGGAAGATTGAACCGCAATACAACAGGCAAAATGATTGCGTTCGTTAAACCGTGGTGCGTGTTGAATTCAGCGCCGATCATGTGCGAGATCGCATGAACTAGGCCGAGACCTTTTAGAAAAGATATTCCGGCAAGACACGACCCCACATGCATGCCGCCACGGGCGGTGATGTTCTGCGGTTCGGCGACGACAATCGGTAACCATGTTGAAATCAGACTCAATGCTTCGAGTGCCAGCGCATCACAAAGCGGATTAAAACCTGGCACTAGAAATGCCTCAATCGCGTGAACAAGAGCATCGGCGCCTGTCCACGCAGTCATGTTTGCTGGCAAGCCAACTGTCAACTCTGGGTCTAGAAGCGCCAACGACGGCTTAAGGTTTGGGTGCCAGACACAGAACTTCATTGCTTTTGCCGAATCAGTAACCATGCCGGTACTTTCGGTTTCGGCCCCCGTGCCAGCAGTCGTGGGGATAGTTATTAGTTTCGGAAACATATTTTCATTCGCAATTTTTGGTGCAGGTTGTTCGAATTCAAAATCCCATAGATCTATGTTGTTATTTGCCGTCAAACAAATCGCCTTTCCTCCGTCCATTGCACTGCCGCCACCAATTGCGATAATCGCATCGTGTTTGCCGCTGCGAAACGCCGCACGTCCGAAACTAATCTCAGCATCAATCGGGTTCGGTGAGATCTCAAA
>WLFB01000066.1 GCA_009703975.1 Actinomycetota bacterium
AGAATTCGCATTGGTTCAGGCAATCACAAAGCAGTTATCGAGCGGGTGACTTTTGCTGGTTCAGTGTTGCGGATCTCGCTCAAACTTGGGCCAGTGACGATCAATGCTGAAGTACCAAACGACGAAACATCTGTTGGTTTGCGTGATGGTCAAGAAGTAAATATTGATGTGCTGCCCGACGCCGTGCGAGTCTTGCCGCTAGTTAGCTAGTCAGTTTTCTATTTGAGTTACATCGGCTAGTGCCGCGCGAAGGCCGCCATGTTCGCCATGTCGCTTTCGCCAAGTTGACAATCCAAATAAACCAATAATTAGAACGGTAAACGAAGCTAAGACAAGCAGAGTTGCCAGCGCATTGAGTGCTGGAGTTGCTCCACCTTTGACTGACGAATAAATTCGCAACGGCACAGTTTCTGAGTTGATACCAGATGAAAGAAAGCTAGTTATCACGAAATCGTCAATCACAGTTGCAAAAACTACGACGAGGCTTGCCATTACTGATGGCCATAGCATCGGCAATAAAACATGGCGAAGTGCCTGCCAGCGAGTCGCGCCTAAATCTCGAGCCGCTTCTTCGAATGATGGGCCAATTGACACGAGTCGCGCCCGCACTATGACTACGACGCTCGCCAAAGAGAATGTGACGTTGCCAAGTAATTGTGCAACAAACCCAAGTGGCACGGCAGTAAACAAGCGCGTGAAAGTTATTAGCAATGCCGCACCGACAACAATTTCGGGTGTGATCAACGGCGCTGAGGTTAATCCTTGAACGATGTGGCTACCGCGCCCACGAATACGTTGCGAGCCAATTGCCAGAGTGATGCCGAGTGGTGTGACCACGAGAAGTGTGATGAACGCCAAGATTAGCGAATTGATAATTGCATTGCGCGTCTCAGGGTTATGAAAAACCGATGCATACGGATCGGTGAACCACCATCGAAGTGAGAAGCCCTGCCAAACAGTTCGACTGCGACCATCGTTGAACGAATAAATTACAGCGATGATCACTGGAACGAGACTCCAGATGATGTATCCCCAGACGATGTAAACAAGCGCCGAACCTTTGTTGCGCTTCACAATGATGTCCATGAAATGATGCCCATGATTAATTATCTTGTCGTCTGACGCGACTGTTGTCGTGTGCTGCGCAAGTAAAACGACATAAGCAATAGCAAGAAAAGTGATAAAGCAATTACGAGCACCGCACCAGTTTGAGGTTGTGTGCTGGCATTTAAAAAGAAGTCAATTTGATTACCGATCATCTCGGTGCTGGGTGAGCGAGATAGTAAATCGTTCGTGTAGTAGTCACCAAACATTGGTAGTGCGATCAAAATGCCGGCAGCAACTAGTCCTGCTTTTGACATTGGGATAGTTACGAGCCTGAATGCTTGTCGCGAGTTCGCCCCGAGATCACGTGCAGCATCGATCAATCGCCAATCTAAACGTTCGAGAGTTGCATAAAGCGGAAGAATTAGAAACGGTATGTATCCGTACACCAAGCCAAGAATCACAGTTATTGGTGAGCCATCCAACCAGTTGTAGTTGATGCCAAAAATCCTCATGAATCGAGTAAATAATCCGTCGTTGCTAAGTAAGTTGACCCAAGCGAGCATGCGCATTAAGTAGTTCACCCAAAACGGCACGATTATTAAAACCAATAGCAATAGTTTTCGTTTGCCGGCGTGTCGCACTAAAAAATATGCAATTGGAAATCCAATTATGAAACACAGGATCATCGCACATAGGACGTAAATAATTGTGCGAACTGCAACCCCTTGTAGGGGTCCAGTTGCCAAACTTGCAAACACTTGTTGGGCTTGAGTGAAATCCCAAGCCAGGGGGTTCCATTGAGGCACCGCGTCTCGAAATATTGGGTCAATCGTTCCGAATGCGACACAAGCAACTGCGTAGAAAGGTACCGCGAATAGCACGAGCAACCATGTTGTGCCAGGAATTGCGAATCCTGCCCACAGGCGAGGTGAGCTTCTCAAGATTTACCCAGCAGTGAAGGCTGTCCACTGCTCGAGCCAGAGCGCGTCAACTGCTGGCTCTAGTAAAACTTGGGCGAGGCCCGACTCATATTTTTCTGGTGTTACTAGTGCATCAATCAGCGACTCGGGGATCGTGCCTGTTGAGATCAGAAGGTCAACAGTGATTGATTCAAGAGCTGGCTGGTATCCAACGTATTCGCGGTTCAACATTGCGTTGTCGGTATCGCTCAAGAAATTAATCAACTGGTGAGCAAGAACTGGTGACTTTGCATTCTTGGTGATGCACATGAAGTCATTTTTGGCGACTGTTGTTTCTGGATACCAAAAGCCAAGCACATCTGGCGAAACACCTTCGGGAAGATATTGCAAGGCAGTGAACAAATCACCCGACCATGTGAAGTTGATGTCGCGGTTACCTGCTGGCATTTCGGTGTAAGCCAAAATATCTACCTTTGGATTAGTCGCCTCGCGTAACGAGATTAGATCTTCACCTGCTTTCGTGATGATGGCTGCATCGCTGGTGTTTGCATCTTTGACGCCCGCGCGAAACATAGCCATTGCCAAAGTATCGCGATAAGCGTCAAGCACGCCGAGTTTGCCGTTGTACTGCGCATCCCACAACATGTCGTAACCATTTTTAGCGAATGCATTTTTGTCAATGCGGTCTGTGCGATAGCCGATGCCATTGCCGTAAATAAAATATGGCACGGTGTACTGCGAGCCAAGGTCGTAGTACGGATTTTGTAATCCCTTAATTACATTGCCAAAGTTTGTTATGTACGACTTGTTCAGTGGCTGAAGCAAATCAGCGGCAACAAGTTTTGCCAACCCAGTATCCGTCATGCCAAGAATAAGGTCGGGTTTAAATGTACCGTTTCGTAATTTTGCGATTGCCGCTTCTTCTGTGTCATAGATACTGGTTGACACTTTGCAACCGAATTGTTTTTCAAATATTGCGATTGACTCAGGATTTGCGTAGTCGGCCCAATTGAGTATTTCGAGTGTGCCAGATTCACTTGCCAAGCCATCTGCAATTGCTTCAGTTGTGACAGGAAGTTTGATCGGATTTTCGGGTGTGCCGATGGCTAGACCATCAACTGTCGTGTTTGATGATGTGCCACCACAGGCCGCAAGCAAAGAACCACCTACTGTTATGCCACCAGTTGTGATGACCAAATTTCGCAAGAAGTCTCTTCGTTGCATTTTGATTGCCCCCGCCTTTGTATCTCGATTTCCCCTGTCGCTAAACTTAGTCACTGTGAGTTCGCTTGATGAAATTGTTGAGGATGAAGAGCGAATTTTTTTAAACAGAGTACCCAAATCAATAGAGATGCATCTCCAGGCTTCGAAATCAATTCCTGGCGGGGTTCCATCAAGTTGGGCTAGTTCACGTCCGACTCCAGTTTGGGTCAGCCATGGAAACGGTGCGTATGTCTGGGATGTAGACGACAATCGATATATCGACTTTCATGCTGGCTATGGCGCCAATGTTGTTGGTCACGCCAATCCGAGTGTGGTTGCCGCGGTGCAGAAACGCGTCACTCAAGGCACGCACTTTGCTCAGCCAACTTCTGACTCAATAGTTGTCGCCGAAGAATTGTCGCGACGATTCGGTTTGCCTCAGTGGCGATTTTGTAATTCGGGCACAGAGGCGACGATGGATGCCGTGCACTTAATGCGCGTAATCACCGGGCGTGATTTGATTATAAAAGTTGAGGGTTCATATAACGGACACCACGATTCAGTAGCGATTTCTATTTTTAGATCGGCTGAAGAACTTGGTCCGGCCGATAAACCTTGGCGTACTCCCGGTGCTGGAATACCGCAAGCAATTGCTGACTGCGTTCGTATTGTTCCGTTTAACGACATTGATGCGTTGAGTCGACTACTCGACGAACATGAGGGGCAAATTGCCGGAATGATTTTCGAACCGATCTTGATGGGGGCCGGCATCATCGTGCCGCAACCCGGGTATCTCGAGGCGGTAAAAAAGTTGGTTCATCAACATGGTGCACTTTTGGCATTTGATGAAGTAAAAACAGGTTTGGTAATTCATCAGGGCGGCGCCACGGCAATGTATGGGGTAGCGCCTGACATCATTTGTCTTGCAAAAGCACTGGGCGGCGGTTTGCCATGTGGTGCAATCGGTGGGACCAACGAGGTCATGGGGGCAATCACCGATGGTCGTTACAACCAAGTAGGCACCTTCAACGGAAATCCTTTGACAATGGCTGCCACTCGTGCGGTGCTGACTGAAGTGTTAACCGACGATGCTTATGCGAGAGCCAACGATGTCGGTGCGTACATTTTGAAGAACGCGATATCAACTTTGCAGAGACACAGGCAAGGTGTACACGGGTATCAGTTTGGTTTTAAAGTTTCGATCGTATTTAGCGACGAGCCAGCAAAGAATTATCGAGACTTTCTAGAAGTAAGTACCGGTGCAATGCATTTAAATTATCTGATGCAGTTCAATGGAGGCGTTTTTTTGGCTCCGTGGGGCAAGAGTGAGTCGTTGACACTTTCGGTTGCTCATACACGTGAACATGGCGACGTGTTCTTGCAGAATCTTTCGCAACTCGGAAAAGTCATTGAACAGATGAGCGACCGCACCTCAGAAGTTTTTGCGGCGGGTAGTTTTAATTAATTTCGCTGCGATAGCGGAGGATTAGTTGGTGACAGTAGCGCTCCATTTTTGTGTGGTACGCACGAATGAATGATCGTGATGCAACACCTCGCTGAACACGCTCACAAACTGCAATGTCTTGCTGATTGACCATGTCGCTGAACGAGATCGTTGGCTCGAGGTCTAGAGACTTGTCATCTACGACACTTTTTGGAAATAAATAATCTGTAAAAATAGTTGTATGAGTAGGTGACCGTGGAACATACCTTGTTAGTACAGCGACGGTTGGTGAAATATCAACCAGCATGTTTGGATATACAAAAGCGCCGAATACTGAATACTCATCTAGATCTTCCATTGATGGCAATAACGCCAGACTCTCGTTTTGCTTGTGCGACAACGAAGTCTTGCCGTCTGCCAGGCTGACGCCCCAGTCTTTGCGGTCGTCTTGAATGGTTTTGCCGGTCTTATAGACCGGAACGAGGTCAACTAGTTCTGGGTGAACTACCGCGCAGTGCAAACACTCACTGTAGTTTTCGGCGAGCACCTTCCAATTTGCTGAAACTTCATCAACTGTTGTGCGAGCATTTACAAGCGAACTCATTTCAAATTTTTCTAGTTCACGAGGGCGCGAATAGTGTTCGTCAAGCCACTCAAGTAATGGCTTTGCATTTGGGTCAAGTGAAACAAAAATACAACCCTGCCATTGGTCTACTTGCACTGACTTCAAGTGAAGTGTTTCTCGGTCAATTGAATCTTTTTCGTGCAGAGGTGTTGCAACAAGTGCGCCTTCAAGCGAGTAACTCCACGAGTGATACGGGCAGGTTATAGCCGCACCAAAACCTGAACCGCTTGCATCGCATAAGTTAGACCCACGGTGTTGACATACGTTGTAGAACGCGCGCAATTCACCGTCACGATTTCTTAGAATCAAAATACTTTCGATACCAATATCGACAACTAGTCGATCGCCGATTTTGTTTAAGCTTTCGCAAAGACCCGCAAAACACCAATTGGTGCCGTAGATCTTTTGCATTTCATCGTTAAAAATTTCTTGAGAGTTATATTCTTCTCGTGTGAAACTTTCGCTCAAACCATGAATTTGATTTTCGGTCATTGTGGCCATCCAAGTCCGGTTGGGATATCTTCGTAATCAACTGTCCAGAGTCTGCCACCGTTCAACTCAGAGGCGTCATAACAGCGATAGCCGAGAAGTTGTTGTTGCTGTTTCGTGAAGGTTTTTGCACGTTCTTCGGTAACGCCGAGACAACCTGCCTCTTCTGGTGTTAACCAGCCGTAGATATATGACATGTGCATGCCAAATCGCGGTTGATTTTTTGTTTTATTGGCACCCGCGCTATGCAGAGTTTTGCCGGTGTAGATCATTCCGCTACCTGCGGGCATCACGGCCTGAGTTATCTCACTGTCACTGGCTGCTCGTGAAAAGTCACTCCACTTGTGGCTTCCGGGTGCGACTCGTGTTGCGCCGTTCTCGGCAGTGAAATCAGAAAGCGCGAACATACAGCTAATTTGGCACACCGGTTTGGTTGGCCCGCACATTGCTGGCCAATCATCTGAATCGCGGTGCATATATTGAGGTGCTCCACTCGGCATGACAATCATCATCTGGCCGGTATTCATCCAATAACTTGCACAATGTGGTTTTAGTAATGCGTCAGCAATACCGATAAGTAGAGGATGAATTAAAACTTGATCAGCGAATGTTTGCGACCGTTGTGCTAATCGCGTAAATCGCTTGGTCTGTTCTCCCCAAAAGTAATTGACGTTTGCACTGTCGACTTTTGGACCGACTGAAGTCGAGTCGCTAGTCGGGTCAAGCTCTTCGCGCAGACTGGCAACGGTTTGTGGTGAGAGCATGTCGTGCACGATCAAGCCGCCGTCTCGATCGAGAATATTCAGAATTTCTGCAAGAGATGCAGTCTTGGCGCTTACGACAGTGAGGCTGACGCCAGCGTCAATTTTTGGTGCGCTCACGCAATAATCCTACCCAGACATATATTTGTGCTGGACGAGAACATTTTCAGCGAATTAGCCTGCAGGCATGCGTTTTGATTTACAAATTAACCCAGGCACAGCAATTTGGCCGATAGCGCGCGACGCAGTGCTTGCTGCAGAAGCGGCGGGGTTTAAAACTTTCTGGACAGTCGACCATCTTGCGGGTGATGTGATGCAGGCGCCAGATATGCCCGAATGTTTTACATTGCTCGGCGCGTTGGCTGGCGTGACATCGACAATCGAACTCGGGCCATTAGTCGTGAATGTCGGTAATCGGCACCCGGCGATGCTTGCAAACAGTGCGGCAACGATGCAACAAATTTCTCGTGGTCGTTTTGTTTTGGGGCTTG
>WLFB01000067.1 GCA_009703975.1 Actinomycetota bacterium
CAGGTTTTACAAGTGGTAACTATTGGAGTTCTACTGAAACTGGCGCAGCCACCGCGTTCTATCAAAATTTTGCAACAGGTTCTCGTGGCAATCGTGACAAGGCTGAAAGAGACTCTGTTCGTCCGGTGCGGGCGTTTGGTTAGCGCAGAAATTAGTTAGGCGATAATCAGTTCGGCGTGTTGAGGCGCTCGAGCATTTCGCCCATTTGTTTGTGCACCAAGTTGATCGCCTGCAGTGGGCGAATCATGACACGAAACTCAACAATTTTGCCCGCATCATTGCAAGTGATGATGTCGACGCCGTTGACGTATTTGCCCTCAACGGTTGTTTCAAATTCGAGCACCGCGGTGTTACCCGCCAAAACTTCTTTGGTATATCTAAAACGTTTCGAAGAATCGGTCGTGTTTTGTGGTGACGAACTCTCACCTGGCAGTGTCTGCCCAGCGGCTTGCAAGTACAACTTGGTGATTTCTTTGCCCACTTGCGGTGTATAAACAATCGGCGAGTAGAACACGACATCATCATCGAGCAATACGTCAAGACCATTTGCGAGTTCGCCGCGCATGTGGGCGTGCCACTGCTTAATCACTTCATGAATCATTTACGTATCGCATCAGTGAAGGTCAGCGCGAATGACTTGTTGATTTCTTCACTTGTAAACCCGAAGAAAGGTGTGAGCGATGCTTCTATCCACGTCATCGTGATGAAATAAATAATTCGGGCACGTGCAGTTTCGCGGTCAAAACCAAGTTGCTCAGCAATGGCGACGGCTGATTCAAATGATTCTTTTGATTTAGCAACAAATCGATCCGCTGGCACACCTGAGGAAACAAGATATTGCACGAGCCAGAGGCGCTTCATGGCAATGGGCAGGGTTGTTAAACGAGTTTGATCAAGCTCAACTACCGAAATATTAGTGGGGGATGCCTTCTGCTTTCGAATGTATTTATTGATTGCGTCAAATGATTTATCTTTGACAATGTCGGCGAGAGCATCGGTCACCTCGGCAAACAGATTCAAGTTGGTTTTAAAGTACCGGTTGATATATGTGTAATTGACCCCAGCTTCTTCTGAGATGTCTTGGACAGTAATTTCGGTTATCGGCTGAGTATCGAGAATCTTTATTGTGGCTTTGATGAGCGCTTGTTTTGCGTCTGCCTTAGAAGTGCGGATTTTAGGAGACAACCGTGACGATTTATTCGCAGCAGGCTTCTTCGTTGATTTGGGCACCATTAAATATTAGTCATTTGTCACATTCACCAAAAAAGCGGGGCGCCTCCAAAGCCCAGCCAAATCAGGCCCAACCGCGCCCCGCCACGCCCAGCCCAGCCGCGCGTCTCGTCGTCGAATCTGTAGCCGAAACCGCCATGGGTCGATCGACGAAGTTGAATCTCGAAGAGGTGTGCGCGCGTCTCGAGATAAATGTCGCCGATGTTCGTGCTCGGGCGCAACAACTTCGAGACGCCAGCTGTAGGCGCACGCAATAAGTTCGGCCGATGGTGTTTGTGACGGATACACCACAGTTGAATAGATAATTGTTTGTTGATCGTGCAATACTTTTATCAATGAAAAATGTGAAACGTAAGGTTTTAGGTCTTGTTGCAGTTGTGGTGGTTGTGGCGGTGGGTACCGTTGCAGTTCCGTGGATTTATATCAACCTCGTTAAGCAAGACGCGCCCGAGGCCCTGACTTTAGATTCGGCAGTCGCGACAACACTAGAACCCCCAGTCTCAACAACAGTCGCGCCAGAAATTATCAAGGCGAGTGCGCTCGACGGTCAATGGCCCGTAGTCAATGAATCAGTAGTCGGGTATCGAGTTCAAGAAGTGATCGTCGGTCAGAGCACCGAAGGTGTTGGTCGCACATCAGCGGTTGAGGGTTCGCTCACGATTGTTGACGACGAAGTTACGAGTGCCAAATTCACGGTTGATATGACGTCCCTAAAAAGTGACAGCACCAGGCGTGATCGTCAGGTGAATACTCGAATTCTTGATACCAGTGCATTTCCAACAGCAACTTTTGCGTTGAAGAAACCGATTAAGTTGACCCCCGAGGCAATTGCCGGTGGTGTTCTATCGGTCAAAACAACAGGCACGCTCACGTTGCGCGGCGTGACACGCGATATTGATTTCACATTGAACGCGCGGTTGGTTGAGAATGTTATTGAAGTGAATGGATCAATTCTGCTCGTGTTTGCAGATTGGTCAATACCTGATCCAAGTATTTCTGCGATCGTGGTTGAAGATCGTGGACAGTTAGAGTTTCTGATTCGCTTTTCGCGCTAGCTGTATTTTCTCGTCGCAGCGACTAGTCGCTAGTCGCAACTGTTAGCCGTTAGTAACAGTCACGTAGACGCCGCCGTTTGTTTCGGTGGCGTCGTAACGAAGAAGTGGCCGCACAGCAGGGCCGCCGAGAACAGCGCCAGTTGTTGGTTCAAATTTTGAACCATGCAGTTCACACTCGAGCACTTTGCCAACGCGAGCCACGGGGAAACCCGCGTGTGTGCAAGCCACAGCGAGAGCGGTTATTCCAATATCGGTGCGGGTGACAACAACACCAGTGGTTCCACCAATCGGAGTCGGCACGTTGACAACTTTGGTACTGCCGAGCGCAAGCTCAGAACTTTCAAGCACACGTGCGGTGAAAACCAGTTGCTTAACTTCAACTGGGGTGCTGCGCCAAACGAGTTTTCCTTTTACATTACGACAGACATATGTAACCCCGTCGACGGTGCGTTCGCGACCTTTGGCCTTGCATGGTGCGCCAGCAGTTATGGCAGGCGCGGCACCCGAGGCTTGGCCACCAGTAAGCAACCAAGTGAATGAAGCAATGCTTCCAGAAATAAATGCGCGTCGAGAAGATTTACTCATCACATAAATTTAGCAAATAGTAAATGGCAAACAGTTAACAGGCAATGAACTTGTGTTAAAAAGAAGTCGAGGGCAAGTCAGTTTCGCCATCGGCAATTGCCTGCACGATTCGTTGTGCAACTGTGATTGGTTCGAGACCACGTTGAAACTTTGGCGCAGTGCCGGCAATCGCACGCGAAGCCAACCCAGTTTCGGTGTGCGGCGGTCGCGCATCGATTACCCGCACCCCGGCTTTGCGTGCTTCACGCGCAAGTGCTTCATCGAACGAGCGAACCGCTGCTTTTGAAGCGCCGTACACCGACATCCCCGGAAAGTTCTGCTCGGCAATCACGCCTGAAATGCCAACAACTACAGAGCCTTGTGAGATTTTGCGCAGAGCGGCTTGCATCAAAAAGATATGTCCAAATGTGTTTGTGAGAAATACTTCTTCGATGGTGTCGACAGATGTAGTGCTGATTTCTCCGAAGGCAACGACACCCATCGCGTTGATCACAATGTTCAGCGCGCCATGTTTGGCGACGACTTCATCAACTACTGCAGTCGCTGATTCTGGCGAGCGCAAATCGGCCACGATGTGGTTTGGCTCAGTGCTCGGCGTGCGCGAAACAGTTGTGACGATGCATCCTCGACTTCGCAATTCGGTTGAGATAGCTCGACCGAGCCCACCTGTGCGACCCGCAACGAGTGCGACTTTTTGTGCGAAATCAAATGCGTCGGCCATATTTAAGATTACAGCTCAGATTATGGCGCAGATCGCAGCGCGGCGATAAGACTTTCGGGTGAACCATTGCATGCTTCAATTTGCGAATCGTTCAGCACAACTTTGATGCCCGATGCAGTACGACCAAGAACGATCGGGTAGTTGCCGTTGGCGGCATCGCGCACATCTTGTGGCGCATCGTCGCGATGATACGTCGAAAACGAAACACCGAGTGACTCGCTGCATTGCACCCAGTCGGCGCGCTCGCGAAACAAACCGTGTGTTACGTCACAAAGAGAACAATGTCTGATGCCGAGGCGTGCACCAAACCAATACGAAACTTCACCACAGATTGAGGCGTCGGCGTTATACACACCGATGTATTCAAGATATTGAGAATGATCAGACATCTAATCTATTTCGACTAGAAGCCGGCGTGGTGGTTGCCGCCGATAGTTATTTTTCGAGTTTGAGTGTGGCGGTTACGAGAGCAGCCAACTTGTCGTCGGGGATGCTTGCGTTGTAGTCGTCTCGCCCGAGCACAATGATCGAAGTGCTATTCGGTAGAGATAACACTTTGTTTCCACCGGCTCCACTCATAGTCGGAATAAATATCTCAGCGCTATCAACGGTCGCTTTCGTCTTCCAGAATGCAAGTTGATAATCAGCAGACTTCGTATATGTGCCGAGCAACTCACTATTCAAGATCTGTGACCCGTCTGCGCTCTTGCCACCATTAGCGATGAGCATTCCTGCTTTTGCCAAAATATCGAGTGTTGGCAGTGCACCCCATCCACCGTAACTATTGCCTAGTTCACCAGTTGGGGTGTAGTTCGTGCCCAACGCAAAGTGGCTGACACCGATCGGGCCGTAGACCTCGTCGCGCAACATATTAATTAGCGTCGCACTCGGGCCTTCTTTTTCTTGAAGAAAGCGCTCCATCGCGAGAGATGCAATCCACATATCTTGGTCGATGTAAGCAAACTTTTGACCTGGCCCAGTTACATCGGGGTTCGGTGTGACATTGAAGTAGTAGCGAATCATGTCGGCTAGGTCGTATGAATAACCCCACTGGTAGGTGTTTGCATTCTTGCCATCCCAGTTGGTGTCGTAGCCAGTGGCGCCCATGCCGGTTGACATCTGCAACGCATTTTGAATTGTCACTGCCTCCCAACGCTTTTGCGATGTTGCGTCGACATAATTGAATTCTTTGCCAACTTCGAAGTAGTCAACAAGCTTCGTGTCTAAAAACTCTGAACCATATTTTTCGACAAGTCGCAGCGCGGCCATGCCGGGCACGAGCGATTTAGTTGCCGACCAAACACCGACGCGCATGTCAAGTGGGTACGGGTAGTCACCGAATGGGGTCTTCACCGGGTCAACATAAAGAACATTGTTATGCATCACGGCAACACTCAATGTTGGCTTTGGATCAAACGCGCCCGCTGCAGCAACTATGTCGGTGCCCAACTCAGAAAGTGGTTTCGTCGCAACTTTGTTCATTTTCTCGGTTGCAAATGACTCTTGAAGTTTCGCCTCGTCAACAACTGTGTCTGCTGTGTACTTGGTTGGTATCTGACCCCAAGCGTTCACATCAAAATCTGGATCCCAGAAAATGAACCCACCTGCAGTATCTGAGGTGAGTTGAACTTTCGTCTCTGATATTTGACCGTCTTTGTAATAGAAAGTTGCGAGACCGATCCACGCTTCACCTTCTTGAGACTGAACAAGTGAAAACGGAAAAGCCGCCTTATCCCAACTTGCATATTTGCCATCAGCAGCAGTTGCCGCCCACACGCGACCAGGGCTGGCAATTATCTCCCAGAAGCTGGCAGTTCGATCAACTAGTGGCTTGCGAATAATGTCGCGTTGCACTGGCACGAGGTCGCCATCTGGCGAAGTGTAGAAATCGATCTCAATACCCGGAAACAATTGTGCATCAAGTTTCATTAACGATGTCGCACCCGCTGGGTCGGTTGCGGCTAAGAAGTCAAACAACCCCCACCACGACCAAGGGTTTTGAACAAACTTGTCTGCTGGGTTTACGTCTAACTCTAATTTTGTAGTTTCAAAACTGATTCGACCAGTGAACGTTTCTTTTGCTTTCGCGTCACTTTGAGCTGGTGCGAAAAATGATGTCTGTGTCCACCCAGGGATCGGCGTTGAGTTATAAAAATAATCCCACGCATCTTCGCGAGTGCCGTTTGCAAGAACGCAGTATGCAACTTCGCCAACTTCTTCTTTTGCAACTTCGATCGTCCCACCTTTGCTTACACAATATTCAGTGGCCGGGTTGGGCCCGCTCGCTGACTCTTGCGAAGAGGTTGAACCACAAGAGGTCAGGCCGATGATGATTGCAGTAGCGAGCGCGAGTTTTTTCATTTGCATAGAGTAGCCCCGGTCACACTGCATCCCCTTATTTGGCACTATTTGGCGGATTAGAAGCCGCGCCGGTAAGAAGCCATGCGAATTAGAAGCCATTATCGCTAGATATCCATCGCGAAAAACCCGATGACGAACCCAACGGTAAGTGCGCAGAAAATAACATCTGAGTTTCGCAGTGTCAACGAAAATAGGGCAAAGAAGTTCATTGACTAGTTATAACTACTGGGTGTTGCACGGTCAGTTCGATCGCTATCTATACATATATATAGGTACAAGTCCGCCCGCTCGCACCAGGCCTCTGACGCCCCAACGTTGGCAAGCCCACCACTTGACAAATTCGGTCCCTGCCACTACAGTCTTAGTTGATTGATCAATCAAACGAATTTACATTTAAAGAGTGGAGTTCTTAATGTCTGAACACAACACCATAGACAATGAGCGTCTTAGCACGAAATATGAACTTTGGAGCGAAATGCCCGATGGTTACCGCGAAGGGATAGCCCGTGTGTCATCTTTTCAATCGCTTGCTGAAGTCGTTGGAGTACTACCGTTTTCCGATTGGATGGGCCGTGTACCAGATTTTGCCCGAAAACAAATGTTCATTGCCAAGATCCAAGATGAAGTTGGACACGGTCATATCACGGCTCGTGTGGCAGAGGATCTTGGTGTTCCGCGAGAAAAAATTCTTACAGACTTCGTTGAAGGTCGAACAAAATTGCTCAACATTTTTCATTTTGGGTTCGAAACGTGGGAGGAAATTGGAATCGCGGCGCTTTTGATGAACTCGTCAGCAATTGTGCAGTTTCAGTCGCTTGATAAAGGTACATATTTGCCATACGTGCGCGCGCTGAAGAAAATTGAGAAGGAAGAAGGTTTTCATTATCATCACGCGCTTGACCTCACTCACCAGGTGATGACAGAGGGAACGAATGTGCAACGAGCGCGTGTGCAACAAGCGTTTGAGACTTGGTTCCCGCGACTCATTGGATACTTTGGTCCTCCAGATTCTGCCGTATACGAG
>WLFB01000068.1 GCA_009703975.1 Actinomycetota bacterium
GAGGATCGGAAACTCGGTAATCTTCTTACGACCAAACGCAACGATACTCACTTCGATATTTCAGGCGCGCGCAAATCAATTCTCAGAGTCAAGACACCATTCTCAATAGTCGCAACAGCATCTCCGAGCATTGCAAAATCTTGGAAGTCAGACTGCGCCTGCGCTAAAAAATGTTGACGCTCCTCACCTGCGACGGGTGGCAATGGCCGACGTTTCACAGATGCCGCGCGATCACGAAACCTTGCAATCATTTCTAAAGGGTTAAACGCTTCAGCCATAGGACAAAACTAGTTGTTGACTAGCCCTGAGTGTTGACTCTCAGAGACGTCTATTCGCACCGCATCTAATAGGCGAACCTTCTCTGTATCGCTAGCCATGATGAAGTTTCGATCCCCCATAATTTCAAGAGGAGCAAGTACTTCTGGGTCTGGTCGAGCCGCATTCCAAAACCAAATCGTCACACCAACCAACCCGCCACCGACAACAATCATGGCTAGGCCCAAAAACTTTAGAGACACGAGAGCGTTTCAAACATCGGCCCATGGCTTAATGACCGCAAAGGTTTATCGGTATATGAGCAACTGTTCATTCCGTTTACAATTCTACGTGAAAAGGCCTCAATGGAGATGGCAAAATAGAGTGTGATGAATAGCGAATTTTCTAATGCTCTTTCAGTCGTGATTTTTTTTGCCGTGGGTTTCGGCTTGCTGAAATTGATAAATCGTTTTGAACCACAATGGGTGTCAAAAGATGGTCTTCGATTTACAGCGAAAATTTCTTTAGACAGTGCGTCAACAGATAAGTGGACCGAAATCAGGGTCTTGGTTGACGGCAAAGAGATAATCATCTCGGGACGTGGGCGAAAGGCCAGAGCTTTAATGGGCAAATGGACACTTTCGTATTCTGTAGATGCTCAAGATGCTCGACGCCGTTGTTTCGTAATTGTGCGCTCCGGCGAAACAACTTCGACTGCACTCCTAAGCGTGCCGGCAACAAGTC
This sequence comes from Actinomycetota bacterium, assembly GCA_009703975.1. Classification (GTDB taxonomy): domain Bacteria; phylum Actinomycetota; class Acidimicrobiia; order Acidimicrobiales; family Ilumatobacteraceae; genus BACL27. Next base: position 1,000 of record WLFB01000068.1, read on the forward strand.
GATGCGTCGCTTTGCTTGATGATCTAACTAAGGCTTAATAGTTCGCGCTATAACGAATGCTATAGCGAATGCTTTTGTAAGAAATCATCAAGTGGTTGACCGACTTGATCTAGATTGATCAAAAACGCATCGTGACCATGCGGAGAATCAATTTCAACATATTCGCATGATCCGCCAGTTTCGCTAATAATGTCACGAATTTGCTTCTGTTGATATGTCGGATACAAAATGTCACTCGAAATACCCATAGACAAAACTGGTGCCGATATTCGTGACGCAGCAGTTTGCAAACTGCCGCGTCCGCGTGCGACGTCGTGAAGATCCATTGCCTTACCAATAATCAAATAGCTATTGGTATCAAAGCGGCGAATGAGTTTGTCGCCGTGGTGATCTAGATAGTTCTCAACTTCGAACTTGTCCCACAATCCAAGACCGTTATAGTCGGCATTTGTATCCGCAAGTTCTCGGCCAAAGCGATCGGTAAAAACGTTGTCACTACGAAATGTGACTTGAGCAACCATTCGCGCAATCGCCAAGCCTTGCCACGGTCCATCGCCAATTGCCGCATCGTAGTAATCACCACCACGCCACTTTGGATCAAGTCGAATAGATCTGCGCCCAATTGCTCCCCATGCAATTTGTTGTGCGGTTGCCTGGAGACACGTAGCAATTGGCACAAGAGTTCGTACCCGATGAGGAAATGTGACTCCCCATTCGAGAACCTGCATTCCGCCCATTGATCCGCCGATAACCGAGTGCCAAACATCTATCCCGAGCATGTCGCTGACACGAACTTGAGCACGCACCATGTCACGAACAGTGATTACCGGAAATCGTGAACCATAGGGTTTGCCATCAGTTGGGTGTGGCGATGCGGGCCCGGTAGAACCTTGACAGCCACCTAGTGAGTTGGTGCAAACAACAAAGTACTTGTCAGTATCGATTGCACAACCAGAACCAACCAGACCATCCCACCATCCTGGCGTTGGCTGGCCATCTTGCGCGCTACCTGCCGCATGCGAGTCACCTGTCCATGCGTGACACAACAGAATCGCATTCGACTTATCGCTATTCAGTTCTCCCCAAGTTTCGTATGCGATCGTCACTTGTTGCAAAGTTTTACCGCTGTCAAGGGCGACTGGCCGATCATTTGGAAATTCTAAAAACTTTCGAGTGCCAAAAGCTGCGCCGTCATACCATGCACCTGTCGCTGGATAATCTGAACGCATCGCTGGTTAACCCTCTCTCTTACTAATCAAAGTAGAAGATCAAAAACTTGCGTCAGAGTGCCGTTGCTCCGCAAATGCGGAACCACATCCCCACCCGAGGGTGAGATGGCACCGTGGGCTCTAAACCCCGGTTGCCGGACCAATTGGCCACTCCTGATGCAACTTCTTGCGCTCCCACTCTCGTGGCATTGCCTAACCAACGATAGCGGGATAGCCTCACTGTTAACACGCGATTGGAGTTGGGTGTTAATCAGGCGAATCTAAAGCGCATGCCGCAGTACCGCCCGGAAGATGTTGACGATTTTTGGCAATTAATTTATAAATTGCGGATGAAAATAAACGAATGATCGGCAAGTCGATTAACACGCCAAGAACTGGCCATGCACCGGTGGCAGTTTTGAGCAACTCTGCGACCGCTCGACTGCCAGAACGAATTCGACCGTCACTGCTTACCCATTGCAATGCTTGATTGCATTGTTCTGTGGTTAAGCCAAGAACTTTCAAGTCTGTTTTTTGATGTGCAACTATTTTTGCAGACGTGCGAATTCGTCGCTGAATAAACTGCACGCAGCGTGAACAAAACGCACAGTCACCATCCCAAATCAAAAACGAATTCTCTGCACTAGTTCTTTTGTATGACACAAATCTAAGATTACTATCGTTATTACTAGTAAGACTCAATTAGATACGCTTAAGCGAAATGTACAGATTTCTAATTCGGCCAATTTGGCTGTTACTACATGTGACGGTTGTTGCCACAGTTTTATTGATGGTCAACTTAGCGTTCTGGCAAATCGGGCGCTACCACGAAAAAGTTGACTTCAATGCCATTGTTAAACAGCGCCTAAACGAACCAATAGTGCCAGTTGAGAAGTTGCTAAGCGCAATTAATGATGGTTCAGAATCGTCAGAAACTGTTGAGTGGCGAACAGTACTAGTCGTGGGCGAATACATCGATAGCGAGACTGTCGAAGCAGTCAATCGCGCCCAAGATGGCTATTCGGGCAAAGATCCACTCACGCCCATCCGTTTGGCAGATAACCAACTGTTATTGATGAATCGTGGATTCATTCCGATTTCGAAAGATGTGCGCACGGCACCAAGCGGCCAAGTACAAATCATTGGTCGTGTCCGCGCGCCAGAAATTCGTCGTCGCTTTCGCATAAGCGACCCAACGCAAGGCGAACTTTTAGAGGTGAGCAATATTGATCTAGAGCGCCTAAATATTCAAATGCCATCAGAACTAGCGCCAATCTACGTTGAAGTTCTCGAATCTCAACCACCAGACTCACCCGAACTATCCCGCATTGCGGCGCCCGCTCTATCTACAGGCTCTCATCTGAGCTACACATTTCAATGGTTTACATTTTCAGTGTTTGTACTGGCTGGTTGGATAATTGTGATTCGCCGCAAAATCAAAACAATGCAAGCAATAAAAACTTTCTAAGTCAAATTCTCGACAAAGCCTTCTAGTTGTCGCAAGTTGCGACACTCAAACACACCATCTGTGTGCGCACCGTATTCGCCAACGATTGAGTCACCAGTATTCCAATATGATTTTGGCTCTGGATTGAGCCAATAGACGTGTCTAGCGCGCTTGGCGATTTCTTTGACTACCCAGGATTGTGCAGCGTGATAATTGTTTCGTGCATCACCCAGCAGCAATACCGTTGTTTTTGAATTTATATCTCTTCCGTAACGCTCCCAAAAGACTTCGAATGCATGCCCATAATCACTGTGACCGTCAACCCAAACAACATCTGCCTCGGTGTTTACGCGATTGATGGCTTCACCGATGTCTTCAGTTGACTTGAAATACTTTGTAACTTCGTCGATGCCGTCAATGAACACAAATGAACGCACTTTTGAGAATTGATTTTGAATTGCGTAGACAAACATCAGGGTAAACCTTGCAAATGCCGCCACGCTTCCAGAAATATCGGCGACAACCATAAGTTCTGGCTTAGCCGGGCGTGGATATCGGAACTTCGGGTCAGCAGGCACGCCGCCATAACTCAGTGAATGACGCACAGTGTTGCGAAAATCTAATGGACCTTTACGACCATGTCGGCGTTTGCGCGCCAATCGCGCAGCAAGCTTTCGAGTGAGTGGATACAACGCTTTTTTAAGGCTCTGCATTTCATCGCGACTAGCGTGCATGAATTCAACATCTTCGGGCAACGGTTTGCGCAACGTTTTTGCCATTGCTTCTGCACCTCGGTCGGCAACGAGTCTGCGCCGAATCTCTGACTCAACTTCTTGTTTGAATTGCTCTATTCGGCTTTCAAACTCATCTTTTTCGAGACGTTCTTCAAGTGAAGTTAGATCTTGTTGACTTGATTCACGGTTTGCATCCATCAATTTTTGCAACATGTTTTCGAGATCTAAATTTCGAAGAGTGCGATACAAATAATAAGTTCCGCCAACAGGCCTACCTGGCTCCATGCCGGCAAAGCGTTGTACGGATTGTTTGGCGAGAGCACGCATCATCGCTTGGTCACCACTCATTAATGCACGCATCAGCATCGCATTAATTTCTTCTGGAGTAAGCGAATCCATACCGCCACCAGAACCCTTACCTTCGCCTTGGCCTTTGACTTGATCCATTTGCTCTTGCATTTCGCGCCAGAAATCGTCTGGTTGGCCATCTTGAGTGATCGCATACTCTGGGCCGCGCAACGAAAAATACACTTCAAAAATTGTTTCAAACACTTTCCAGTGCGCATTATTTTTTACAAGTGTCGCCCCAAGCGCATATTTGAACGCATCACGGTCTTCTATCGGGATGACCTTGACCGCTTCCATTGCATCCAGATTCTCAGTCAAACTGACGGGCAGCCCAGCGTTTCTTAATTCAACGATGAAACCCGACATCAGGTCAAGCACAGGCATTGTGCATGCTCACTTAGTAACGGAGAGTTCTTTGGCTGCTTTTGCTATGTCTGTTTGATACTTAAGAAGAATATGCAAAGTCTCTTTTGCTTCTTGAGCATCAATAGTCTCGATACCCAACAACATCAAAGTTCTTGCCCAGTCAAGGGTTTCACTGACAGACGGAGCCTTCTTCAGATCAAGTTGGCGGATACTTCGAACGATACGTGCTATTTGATCAGCCAAATTCTCACTGATATCAGGAACCTTGTTCAGCACAATTTCTTTTTCGCGCTCAAGATCTGGGTAATCAACATGAAGATACAAACAACGACGCTTGAGCGCTTCTGACAACTCACGAGTGTTATTTGAAGTCAAAAACACGAGGGGTATCTGCTTGGCAGTAATTGTGCCCAACTCAGGAATCGAAACTTGGTACTCGGAAAGAATTTCGAGCAATAGCGCTTCGGTCTCGAGTTCGACTCGATCAACCTCATCTATCAACAGAACTACTGGCTCTTCGCTGGTGATTGCCTCAAGCAAAGGGCGAGCCAACAAAAACTCGCTGCTAAAAATGTCATCATGGATTTCACTCCAAGAATCGCTATTTTTATCGGCTTGAATACGAAGTAACTGCTTCTTGTAATTCCATTCGTAGAGTGCCTTTGACTCGTCGAGACCTTCGTAACACTGCAAGCGAATCAATCGCGCGCCAGTGAGCTCGGCGACGCTCTTGGCGAGTTGAGTCTTGCCTGTGCCAGCTGGCCCTTCAATTAAAACTGGTTTACCGAGACGATCTGCCAAGAACACAACACCGGCGATTCCGTCGTCTGCAAGATAATTTACATTCTTAAGCCCGCTACGCACGGTAGCTACATCGTTAAATCGTGGTTTCACCCGCACAACCCTAGCGGTTAGGGCTCGCCACAACGAAGCGCAACCGAGCCAGAATTCGCAATACGATTAACCGCAATGGCAACGCCCGAAGGCAGTCAAACGCTTTGGCGCGCGAACCTGATCGTGGCTTGTGGCACAGCGCTCAGTCGCGTGACTGGTCTGATTCGCATAATCGTTTTTGGCGTAATGATCGGCCAAACCGCGTTAGCGGATGCTTATGATGCGGCGAATAATGCACCGAACGTGGTTTACGAACTTTTACTCGGCGGTGTCTTAGCCGCGTCGCTAGTACCTCTATTCACTCGTTATATCCAAGACGGCGACGATGATTCTGTCAACGCAATTTCAAGTTTCGCAGTTGTAGCTTTGGCCACAATCACAGCACTGGCATTGCTTGCATCGCCATTAATTTTTCGTGTCTTTTCTCTAAATCCTTCTAACGAAATCAACGTGGCGATGTTCAGATCCACAGGCACAAGTTTGACGCGACTATTTATAATTCAAATATTTTTCTATGGTTTAACAGCAATTGCGAGCGCTATTTTGAACTCAAAACGCCGTTTCTTTGCCGCCGCATGGACACCCGTTGTCGCCAACCTGGTGACTATTTTTACATTGTTGGCCATCCCGCGGGTTACTTCGATGAGACCACCCACTATTAATGAAGTTTCAACAAATCGCCCGCTGCAATTGCTTTTAGGTCTTGGCTCTACATTTGGGATAATCGCAATGACTTTGTTAATGGTGATTGCACTCTCGCGCAGTGGAGCGAAGCTTAAGTGGAACTTAGATCTAAATCATCCGGCAGTTAAAAGGTTGCTGAAACTTTCAGGCTGGGCAGTGGGATATGTTGTCGCGAACCAAATTTCATTGGTCGTGATTAAAAATCTCGCTAGCCCCGGCAGCGGAAACGTTGACGCGTA
>WLFB01000069.1 GCA_009703975.1 Actinomycetota bacterium
AGAGAATCGCTGACAAGGTATCTCAGCATCGCCATCGGATCTGTGAACAAAGTCTTAATTGAGCCCGATAGACCGCCAAACGGAATTCGCCATCCGTTTCTAAATGGCACGCCGTTGATCCCACGTTGAATGCCAAAAACCGCAACCACCGAATACCAAAATGCGGTCACCGCTGTAAATAATCCCATCTTTAGGTTTTTACGCCACGCAACCCATATGCCTAGTGGTATCAGAATCAGAGAAACATCTTCCTTAACACTCATCGCTAACAACACAGCAACGATGTACATTCGCCATTTGGATTCAAAGGCCGCATAAAGCGCTGTCGCAATAAACAAGCCCAGAAATGCGTCTGGATGAAAATTTTCAAGGGCAATCCACACAGTGGCTGGGTGTATCAGATACGCCGCGACAAACACAGTAGCCATGGCTTCACTGTCTAATCGATTGCGAGTAAATAAATATATGGGCACCGCACCAGCGACGATCGCAAGTGCTTGAATCACAAACAGAGTTGATGTACTACCGATGATCCAATAGACCGGCACCAAAAATAAAAGAATGAAACTCGTATGGTCGCCAATTAGATTTCGACCCATCAGCGTTACAAACGGATTTTGAAACCGAGACAATAACCAGATTCCTTGGTCATAAAGGCCAAAGTCATAAGCAGATGTTGCAAGGCTTCGATGCATTTCAACACTTAAAGCTGCAAAATAAAAGCCAACAACAGCGATCATTGCTGCCGTCACGACCTCCCATACGGAGGCCGACTTAATTCGATTACCCAAATTATCTAGAAATCGTTTCGTATTAAAAGCCCTTTGAACGAACCTGCTTTGCGATAGCCGATAATACACCGTTTACATATCTGCCAGATTCTTCGGTTGAAAAGCGTTTTGCAAGTTCTACAGCTTCATTAATAATTACTGCTAAAGGAACCTCGGGTCGATCGATCAGTTCGTAGATAGCTAGTCGCAATACATTGCGATCAATTGCTGGCATGCGATGAATTGTCCAAGTGTGCGAATACTCAGTGATCATCTCGTCAAGTTGACTTTGCCGTGATGCCACACCAGATGTGAGAGCAGAAACTAAATCATCAACGGCTAAAACTTGCGCTGCAACAATTTCAGATACAGGCAGGCTTCGCGACTCTGCCTCGTATAAAAAATGTACAGCTCGTTCACGCGCCGAGCTGCGAACATCCTCGCCCGGTTTTGAGTTGCGGGTCGACGCCATCAAACTCTCGTTATATATTCGCCTGATCGTGTGTCAACTTTGACTCGGTCGCCAATGTTTACGAATAATGGCACCTGGATGACTTTGCCGGTCTGCAACGTAGCAGACTTGCGACCGCCAGAAACTCTGTCGCCCTGCAGACCAGGTTCAGTATTGGCAATTTCAAGTTCAACGGTCACTGCAATTTCAACGCTGACGATTTCGCCATCATGTGTCGCAATAATTGCGATGCCATTTTCTATCAAATAGTCGGCGACATCACCTAAAGCAGTCGGGCTGACATTCATCTGGTCAAAAGTCGCTGTATCCATAAATACGAAGTCATCACCGTCTTTGTACAAAAACTGCATATCGTTTTTATCGAGAATCGCTTGCTCAACTCGGATACCGGCGTTGAATGTTTTCTCTAAAACGTTTCCAGATCGTAAGTTTCGAAGTTTGGTGCGCACGAACGCGCCACCTTTGCCTGGTTTGACGTGTTGAAAATCGATCACTGTAAAAAGATTGTTATCAATCTGAAGAGTGATTCCGTTTTTTAAGTCGTTAGTTGAAATTGCAGGCACTTGCGATCCTTTTTCGTGTGGGTAAGTATTCGACAGCCGCTTTGCGTGACGACCACAAGGTCTTCAATTCGCACACCACCGAGCCCTTCACGATAGACGCCAGGTTCAACAGTTACCACCTCACCCACTTCAAGAGGTTCGGCAAAGCCATTTCGTACCCAGGGCATTTCATGAATCTGAAGGCCGACACCGTGCCCAGTACTGTGACTAAATTCTGAACCAAACCCGGCTTCAGCTATGAAATCTCGACACTGGCGATCAACATCTTGAGCCAATACGCCAGCGCGCACATGACTTAGACCAAGTAGTTGTGATGCGCTGACGACTTCGTGCATCTCACTGAGCACAGGGTCAACTTCACCGATCAGATATGTTCGTGTCATATCTGAGTGATAACCATCGACTAACCCACCAACGTCAATGACAACACTGTCGCCTTCAACTATCTTTCGCGCAACTGGACGATGATGTGGGCGCGCTGCATTTGGGCCGCTGGCAACAATCGTGTCATAACTCGTGAATTCGGCCCCATGTTTGCGCATTCGATAATCAAGCTCATCACGAATATCTCGCTCTGTTAGACCCAACACGAGCATTGGCTCAACTTCGCTAAGCGCCGCATCAGTCGCACTAGCCGCCATCTCCATTCTTTGAATCTCAGGTTCAGATTTACGCCTGCGCAAATGTGGCACCACACCAGAAACTTTGACTAGTTCTGACCCTATTTGTGCAGACATAGTCTCGTGCGCCGTCACCGTCATCTCTGCTGGATCAAAGCCAACTCTTTTCAAATCTTTTGTTGTACGCAACACACCTTCACGCAATTCTGTTGCGCTCCGACCCTCAATTACAGAACATTGAGCACCCGAATTCTTGATTTGCTCACGAGATTGATCACCGTAACGACCGTCAACAATTAGCACCATGTCGTCGGCGCGTACAAACAATGTGCCGGCCGAACCTGTGAAGCCAGTGAGCCAACGAATGTTATTTAAGTCTGTAACTAAGAGTGACGTTACGTTGTTATTTGCTGCCTGCTCAAGTCGTTGGCGAACGAGAACATCACGTCCCGCAACACTCAGCGGCAACAATTTAATCGTCGTCATTGCGCTCACTTTTTGTCAGCGAGCAAAGTCGCAACCGCATTGATCGCCAGTGTGTAACCGTGCGCACCGAACCCTGCGATTGAACCAGAAGCAACTGGTGCGATCACGCTCTCGTGGCGCCACGACTCACGGGTTGCCGGATTCGAAAGATGTACTTCAATAATTGGTCCATTGAATGTTGCAAGGGCGTCGCTCAGACTCCACGCAAAGTGAGTTAACGCTCCTGGGTTAATAATGATCGCAGCACAGCGCGACCTAGCGTTATGAATTGCGGTTACTAACTCTCCAGCACTCTGCGCCTGCAACGTTTCAACTTCGAAACCGATTTTGGTCGCAGTCTGTTTGGCACGATTCATATGATCATCAAGAGTTGCGGTGCCGTAGATTTCTGGCTGGCGCTGTCCAAGCAAATTCAGATTTGGGCCACTGAGAATCAACACAATCGGCAGAGATGTTTTAGCCATACTTATTAGGGTAGTTCCATCGCGTCAAAGGCCTGATGTAGGTATTTTTCTTCTACACCACCAACGATTTCGACACCATTTGCGCCGTCTAGTACAAAAGTTAAGCCGTTGATTGCCTTCTTGTCATGGCGCATTAAATCAATCAAAACTTTTCGATCAACTGAGCGGGGTATTACGACCCCGAGACCATACGAGTCTCGAATCACTTTGTAGTGGTGAGCAAGTCGCGCATCATCAATACGCCCCAAACTATGAGCGAGGTGTGCTGCAAAAATCATGCCAATTGCCACTGCCTCGCCGTGCGCTAATTCGAAATCGCTTGACCGCTCTAAGGCGTGCGCAAGAGTATGACCATAATTGAGAACTGCTCGCCCACCAGTTTCGCGCTCGTCAGCGGCCACGATGTCGGCTTTAATCTCGACACATCGTGCAATTCGTGCAGATAATTCAAGTGCAAGAAGATCGTCACCCGTCAAGAAATGATATTTTGCCACTTCACCTAATCCACATCGTGTTTCGCGATCTGGCAAAGTCTTCAATGCATCAATATCGCAGAGCACTGCGCTGGGTTGCCAAAATGCTCCGATTAGATTCTTTCCTTGCGCAATGTTCACACCGGTTTTTCCGCCAATCGCGGCGTCAACCATGCCGACCAAAGTTGTTGGTATCTGAACGACTGCGGTGCCTCGGTGCCAACTCGCAGCGGCAAAGCCAGCAACATCGGTGACCATTCCTCCACCTAGACCGATCACAACATCTGAACGTGTTAAGCCAAACTTGGCGAATTGTTCTGAAATTACTTCAATCGTTTGCAACGATTTGAATTGCTCACCGTTACCAATTAGCACCGTCGTATGAGGCAACGAAAGATTTATTGAAAAAGGAATGTTTTCTTGGGTTACTATCACCGCGCGTTTTGCTGTTCTTGGAAGAAAGTTTTCAAGCTCTTTTGAAACACCGCTGCCTACAACTACCGAGTAAGACCGATCAGCAAGAGCAACGTTGATTTTATGATTTGTCATCGAGAAGAACTATTTTCTAACGAGCACAAACTTATAATTTGGTCAACTACTTCAACAATTGATAGCGATTTCGTCACAAGATGATGCGTTGCCACTTGCTGATACAACGGCTCGCGATCAAGACGCATCTTATTTAGTGACCCGACAGGATCGCCATCCAATAGCGGTCGATGTTTTCCGCGACCAGTCCGCGAAATTAAAGTTGGCGTGGGGGCATCCAACCAGACGATACACCGAGCGTTTTTCTGCAATAAATCACGATTTGATTGAGAGATAATTGCCCCACCGGCAACCGCCAGAACAATTGGTGAATTTTCGGCGCATAAATCAACAAGCGCTTGAGACTCAAGTTTGCGAAAAATCTCTTCACCTTGATTTTCGAATATCTCTCGAACTGATGTCTTGGCTATTTTCTCAACTGTCTCATCACTATCTTTAAAACTAAAGTTCAAACGTTCGGCCAGTGCACGACCAACAGTGGTTTTACCCGAACCCATTAAACCGATCAGAACAATCATCTTTGACGCGTTATTAGAAATCATGGCTTCAGCCGAGATCAGCGCAGTCTCAGCGCGAAGTTTTGCACATTCTGCTTAAACTCGGCGATGCTGTCGCCACCGAACTTTCTTTGGGCTTCTTGAGCCAGAACAAGTGCGACCATCGTTTCGGCAACCACACCCATTGCCGGCACAGCCGTAACATCAGTGCGCTCTTTAAAACTTACCGTTTCTTCTTTGGTCACCATGTCTACTGTCTTCAAAGTTGGACGATTCAAAGTCGAGAGTGGCTTCATTGCCGCGCGAACGACGAGCATCTCCCCTGTTGTCATTCCGCCTTCTGTTCCACCCGCAAGTGAAGTTTCGCGCTTGTATGAATTATCTTTCGAATCCCATGTGATCGCGTCATGCGCGAGACTTCCCCGTCGCGATGCTGTTTCAAAAGCATCACCAATCTCGACGCCTTTAACCGCCTGAATGCTCATGATCGCTTGCGCTATTAGTCCGTCGATCTTTCGATCCCAGTGAACGTAACTTCCTAGACCAACTGGCAAGCCATAGGCCAAAACTTCAACTATGCCACCAAGACTGTCACCATCTTTTGCTGCCGCTTCAATTTCGGTGATCATTTTTGCTTCAGCAGTTGAATCAAAACAACGCACAGACGACTCGTCTATCTTCGGTAAATCTTGAGGCTGTGGCCGCGCCGCGTTTTCGTTGCGAGCGCTACCAAGCTGCAAAACGTGCGACATGACAGAAACTCCGACTTGTGCAAGAAATACTTTGGCCAACGCACCTGCTGCGACTCGGGCTGCCGTTTCTCTCGCGCTTGCTCGCTCAAGTACATCGCGAGCATCATCAAAACCATATTTCTGCATGCCAGTCAAATCAGCATGGCCGGGTCGGGGCTGAGTCAGGGGCTTTTTTGTTTTTCCTGGCGCAGGTGACATTTCTTCATGCCAGACATCACTGCGAAACCACTCACTATTTTTGATTTCAATTGCGACCGGCGATCCAAGTGTTCGCCCATGACGGATACCGCTGAGCAAAACTATTTCGTCTTCTTCGAATCTTTGACGCGGTCCCCGACCATATCCAAGACGTCTGCGAGCCAACTCATCGCTAATGTCTTTTGCTGTCACAACCATGCCAGCGGGCAGACCTTCAACGATGACTACAAGAGCCTGACCATGGCTTTCGCCAGCGGTTAAATAACGAAGCATAAATAACAGGCTACCGCTAGCACCTCACGAGAACCAGATATTAAAAAGGCCCATCCAAAAAAACACGAAATTTCAGGTGCGTGCCAAATGCACCAATGCGCATTCGCGCATCAAAGCCGTGTCACCCATTTGACCGATCCAATGTTGCTGCTGAAGTGCTGCCTGATGCACCAACATTGATAGTCCATCTACGACCTTTGCTCCGGCTTTTTGTGATGCAAGTAACAGACCGGTGATCAACGGTTTGTATACAGCATCAAGCACCACATGGGATGACTTGATCAGTGAAACATCAATCGGCGAAACTTGCGAACCTTGCTCATCTCCAAAACCAACGGGGGTCGTGTTGATAATTATTCGAGCATCAGAAATCGCATTTGCGATCTCTCCAGAAGACACGATTCTCGTCGAGCCAGCGACTCGGTTCACTAATTCTTGCGCGCGTTGCGGTGTGCGATTAATAACCGCAACGTCGCTCGCACCACGTTGCACCATCGCGTATGCGACTGCACTGGCTGTGCCACCAGCACCGAGCACGATAACACGCTCGCCTTTGATCGAACTATTCATCGCCTGCTCGAGCGCATTGCAACAACCGTCGCCATCAGTATTGGTCGCCCAAAGTGAATTGTCTGGTCTGAGCACAACTGTGTTCGCAGAATTCGTGATGCGAACAACCTCATCGACTACACCAATTTGAGTGACAAATTCGGCCACCGCATTTTTGTGTGGCATCGTCACCGAGAGACCGCCAATACCAAGTGCAGTCATTGAAGTAAGAGCATC
>WLFB01000007.1 GCA_009703975.1 Actinomycetota bacterium
AAACTTTTGAATCTGTTCTTTGGTTTGCAACTTTCCGCCGAACCAAAGCCTGCCGGCAGCGGCAAAAGACTTACGGCCACGCGGCGCATATGCCATGTGGGTTTTAACGATTCGATTAAATTTGAGCATCGGCTTGTCGTAGAAAACCACGTAGTCGATTTCGCTTTCTGAGATTTTCGCTTCAGCCAAGCAAAAGTCAGTTGCGAGACGAGGCAACCGAGAGTCGTGCTTTCTGCGCGAGAACCGCTCTTCTTGAGCGGCAGCCACGATCTCGCCGTCACGCACAAGGCATGCGGCACTGTCGTGATAAAGCGCGGAGATTCCGAGAATGTTCGTCATCGGCGCTATTTATTCTAACGACACAAAGAGTTTTCTTTGTGCGTGAGAGATCTATTTAGCGATCGCGTAATTTTGCGAGTAACCGCAAAATCTCAAGATACAACCAAACAATTGTGACCATTAGTCCGAATGCTGCGTACCACTCCATATGTTTTGGTAATCCAGCTTTCTCACCACGCTCAATAAAGTCAAAATCAAGTGCCAAATTCATTGCCGCCAAACCAGCAACTATGAAACTGAACCCAATGCTCATCGGGCTTGAACTGTTGAAGAACGAAATGTTCATACCAAATAAACTAAGAAGCATCGATACTCCGTAGAAAATTGCGATTCCCATTGTCGCGCCGATAACTGTGCGACGCATTTTGTCTGTCACTCGAATCACTCCAGTGCGATAAAGCACAAGCATCGTTACGAACACACCGAGCGTTATGCCAACAGCCTGAATTACGATGCCGTCGTAAGCAGTGTTGAAAATTTTTGATATCGCACCAACAAATAAACCTTGGGCAATTGCATAAGCAGGCGCAAGAACACGGGCCAGTTTTGGTTTAAATGTCAAGACGATTGCGCAAACAAAACCGAACAACGCCCCTGCTATTGCCAAACCAGGAAACGACACCACGCCATTTGCTGCTTCGTTAACCGACGTCCAGCCAAACATCGCCGAAGAAACAAGTAGCAACATCAACAACAACGCAGCACTTGCGGTGCCACTTGCAGTCATCGTCTCGGCCGACTTATAAGGCGAGACCGGACCATCATTTATTGGAGCATGAAATACTTGCGACGAAGATTGCTGGCCAGGTTGCGGTGCCGCCCACCCAGCCTCGCCTGCACTTCGCTGCATTACTTTTGAAAATGACTTTTCGTTAAGAATTGGATTTGCCATAAATCAAATAATACCAGTCGGGTGATTTTATTTAGACAAGTCATGTGCACTCATTGAGCACCGAATCACAACGCAGAATTTGACCTATTTAATGGCATAAAATTCCGTGTTTTTCGCGTGTGTGTCCTTTGCCTCGTGGGTATCGTTAGGCGTGTCGCACCGACTGTGGCGCACTATTTGTAATAGTTGCAAAAATTTAGGGAGAATACGTGGCGAAAGAGCGAATTGACCGAGACGACGAAGACCTAGTTCGCCTCTACCTCACCGATATCGGTCAGTATTTGTTGCTTACCAAAGATGACGAAGTTCGCCTGGCTAAAACTATCGAAGAAGGCAAAATTGCCGAAACAACTCTCAATAATTCAGAGAAGCAAATTGACCCAACCAAGCGTCGTGAACTAAACAAAATCGTTAAAGCCGGGGCGAAGGCTGAGCGCCAATTCGTGCAGTCAAATTTGCGATTGGTTGTTTCAATCGCCAAAAAGTATCAAGCGTCGGGACTGCCGCTACTCGACCTGATCCAGGAGGGCAATCTCGGCTTAATGCATGCCGTAGAAAAATTTGACTGGCGAAAAGGTTTTAAATTCTCGACCTATGCAACATGGTGGATTCGCCAAGCGATCACTCGCGGCATTGCAAATACTGGTCGCACAATTCGGCTTCCAGTTCATGCTGGAGACACGCTTGCACGTCTGCAAAAAGCGCGCTCACGCCTCGAGTTGAAGTTCGGTCGCCATGCAACACTCGCTGAATTGGCTGAAGAAGTTGAAATGCCTGCCGACAAAGTGACTGAAGCGTTGCGTTTTGCTGCTGAGCCACTTTCACTTTCAGAGCCATTGCGCGAAGACGGTGATGCCGAACTCGGTGACGTTGTCGAAGACCGTTCAGCAGAGTCGCCGTTTGAAGTTGCTGCCACTGCATTGTTGCCAGAAGAAATTACTCGACTGCTTGCGCCACTTGATCAGCGTGAGCGCGAGATTTTGGCATTGCGTTTCGGTCTTGATCGCGGCGAGCCACGAACTCTTGAAGAAGTTGGCGAAGCATTTAACTTAACTCGCGAACGAATCCGACAAATCGAAGCACGAGCGATGAGCAAGTTGCGCCATCCATCTAGCGACACAGGTGCCCGCGACCTTCTCTCGGTTTAATCTCGCCACGACGTGTTGTGCGTCATCGGTGATTTGGTTGAAGACATTGTCGTTTGGTTGCCGGAATCTCTTAATTACGGTGCGGATACTCCGTCTCGAATAGTTCGCACTCGCGGCGGAAGCGCATCAAATGTTGCTGTGTTCGCAGCAACTGTTGCTCGAAATGAAACCAACCAAGCGCCTAGCTCACGGCTAATTGCACAAGTTGGTGATGATCGTCTCGGTGATCAATTAATTGGCGCGCTGCGCGATGCTGGCGTCGACCCATGCGTTGTTCGCGGCGGACGAACTGGCTCGATAGTTGTAATCGTTTCGCCCGACGGCGAGCGCACGATGCTGACTGATCGAGCCGCATCAACCCAATTACAGCAAGCACCAGAAAAATGGTTCGAAAGTGTTTCACTTCTACATGTGCCGGCGTATTCGCTTTTTTCAGAGCCGCTGGCAACTGCGGCGCGTTCATGCATTGCTACTGCGCACGATAAAAATATCCCCGTCTCAATTGATGCTTCATCGGCATCTTTGATCAAAGAGTTTGGCGTTAACAAGTTTCGCGAACTAATACATCAACTTCGACCAAAGATATTTTTCTGCAATACCGATGAGGCTGAAATATTGAATCTGACTACACAGCCATTAGATCTTGACATCGTGGTGATTAAAGCTGGCGCTCGGCCAACAACGCTGATTGAGAATAACGTCGTCAAAACTATTGAAGTAGAACCTGTTGGCGAAATTATTGATACAACTGGGGCAGGTGATGCCTTTGCTGCCGGCTTCTTGACAAAATTTGGCGAGAATAATCTCGACACCTATATATGTGTCTTGGCTGGTCATCAACTTGCCGCGCGAGTTTTGCGCAGTCCAGGCGCGACAATGGATGCACAATGAATTCATTTCAAATTCGCATTAGCGACGAAGTCAGCACAGCGCTCTCGCAACACAAACCAGTTGTCGCACTTGAGTCAACAATTTTTTCACATCTTGGTCTGCCGTCGCCAGCAAACCTTGAGGCATTAACGCGCTGCACCGCGGCGCTACGAGGTCACGGTGTCGTGCCAGCAATTACTGCTGTGCTTGATGGCGTCGCCCGAGTCGGCATTGATGAAAGCGAGTGGCCTCTAATTCTTGGCCCCGCTAAAAAAGTTGGTGAGCGCGAACTCGCCACGGCGATGGCCACAAAATGGCCCGTCGGCGCGACAACTGTTTCATCTTCACTGTTGCTTGCAGCTCGAGCCGGCATCCGTGTTTTTTCAACTGGCGGTATCGGCGGCGTGCATCGCGGCGCCGAAATTAGTGGAGACATCAGTAGCGACCTTGGCGCAATCGCTCAACACCATGTCGTCACTGTTTGCGCGGGCGCGAAATCATTTCTCGATCTGCCACGAACTCTTGAATATCTTGAAACTCTAAGCGTGCCAGTGCTCGGTCTTGGCTGCGATTTCTTTCCAGAGTTCACTGTTGAGCGCGGCGATTTAAAAATACCTACACGAGTTGAAACAATTAAAGAACTCGCAGAAATTGTTCGGGCTAACGACGCACTCGGACGCAACGGTGGAATTCTCGCATGCGTGCCTGTTCCAAAAAAAGACGGTTTACTTAAATCATTTATGGATGAAATTACGGCGACGGCGCTGAATGATGCGATCAAACAAGGCATTACCGGCGCGGCGGTTACTCCTTATGTTTTAAAATTCATCGCGAATGCAACGCACGATGCAAGCGTCAAAGCAAATCTTTCACTCGCCGAAAACAATGCGCTTACCGCCGCGCAACTCGCAGTCGAACTTTCTAAAGCGCAATAATTTTTGGCGGAGGCGGACGGGAATCGAACCCGCCGAACGAGGTTCACTCGTCCCAACCGCTTTGAAGGCGGCGGAGCCCACCAGGTACCCGGACACCTCCATCGCGAAGGCTACTTGTCTAATTTTCAGATGACGCAATTCGATCTTTGTGTACACATGCAATAACTCGAACTCAGTTACGACACTGGGCTCAGTTAAAGGAGCACAAAGATGATTGTTTGTTGGTCTGTAAAAGGTGGCAGCGGCACAACAGTTGTTGCATCAACTATTGCATTAATGCGCGCCGCAGAGTCACAACGCGGCGCACTGCTCGTTGATCTTGCTGGTGACGTGCCGGCAGTTCTTGGTTTGGCAGAATCATCGGGGCCCGGCATTAACGATTGGTTTGCAAATTGCGATCATGGGTCGCGAATGACATTGCAATCAATTGCAATTCAGGCCACGGCGAATTTACAAATTATTGCGCGTGGTTTAAAACAATTAGATGCAAAAGAAAATAGAAATTTCACAGAACTATGTGCTGCACTTAAATCATTTGATCTACCAATAATTGTTGACGCTGGTTGCGGTCTGCCATCGCCCGATTTACTTGCTCACGCCAGTTCATCTTTGCTAGTTACTCGTCCGTGTTATTTGTCGTTGCGTCGGGCTGCACAACTTTCGGTGTCGCCAACTGGCATCGTGCTAATCAACGAGGCTGGTCGCGCGCTCGGTAAACATGACGTTGAAGCAGTTATCGGCGCACCAGTTGTTGCTGAAATAGATTTTGATGCTGCAATTGCGCGCGCAGTTGACGCAGGTTTACTTGCCAGTCGAATACCAACAATTATGTCAAAACAACTCGCGGCAGTCGCATGAGCCGAGCAGTTCTAACTCGAGCAGCACCAAAAGTTCACAGTCGTCTCGACGAATTTTTTAGGGATGAAGATATTCGTGAAGTCATGGTCAACGCAGGCTCGCAAGTTTGGATCGAGCGCGACGGTGAACTTTCGCAAGTAGGCACAATTCACCCAGATGACACACGGGCATTTATCGAGCGAACTTTGCTGCCGCTTGGTCGACGCATCGACATAACCTCACCAGTTGTCGATGCTCGGCTAAGCGATGGCTCAAGATTGTGCGCGGTGATACCTCCAATTGCTGTCGACGGACCATGCGTCGCAATTCGAAGATTCGCCGCGAAGCAAATGCAACTCGAAGATTTCGCTCCACCAGAAATCGCTGCGCTATTGCAGCAACTAATTTATGATCGCCGAAATATTCTCGTGAGTGGTGCGGCGTCTGCCGGCAAGACGACTTTGTTAAATGCACTATGTGATTATCTGCAAACCAATGAACGCATTGTGACAATCGAAGACATCGCCGAACTTCGACTCAACCATGAGCATGTACTGCGCCTTGAAGCAAGGCCCGCATCGCCAGATGGCAATCAGGAGATTTCTACCAGGTCACTAGTGCGAACCGCGCTTCGACTTAGACCTGATCGATTAATTATTGGTGAAGTTCGTGGTGCTGAAACTCTCGACATGTTGGCGGCAATGAACACTGGTCACAGCGGTTCTATGTCAACGATTCACGCCAATAGTTCGCGCGATGCAGTTCGCCGAGTTGAGTCACTTGTGCTGCAGCACGCTGCAAACTGGTCGCGCGATGTCGTGCAAGATCATGTTTGTTCTTCAATTAATGCCATAGTGCATGTTGCGAGACATCTCAATGGCGCTCGATCTGTTGAAGAGATTTTGTTACTCGACGGTGACCGAAACTACTTTTTAGTGCAACACGGCCAAATCATCGGTGAGCCATCGGTGTGAGATATTTACTGGCGATCTTTGGAGCAACCATTTTTGGGTGCCTAATCGCTGTTTGTGGGTTTTGGTTTATTCAAATTCGATTGACCAAAGTTTGGGTCAACCAGCGACTCTCACAAAATATGCCGCAGAGTGAGCAAAGTATGTTGCCTGGCAATCTTGTTTTGTCTCAGTCATCGACTTTGCAACTCAATCAACTCGCCGAGATTTTAGATACGACTGCTCGGCATCTTCGACTTGGCGAATCTTTTGCTAGCGCATTGCAAGCAGCAGTTTCATCACAACAATGTGCGATTCAAGCTTTGCAAGACTTCTCCCGGTCTTGTGCATTGGGTGAAGCAGCCAGCGAAATTTCTAGACGGCTTATAAAAACTGCAAAAACCAAAGATCAACAATTTGTCGTCAAGACTCTTGAGCTAGCGGCAACTGGCGGAGTTGGTGGTGTGATGGCACTTGAACGTGCGGCAATTGTCATCCGCGAACGAGCAACCCACATTGACGACAGACTTGCACAAGCAGCACAAGCGTTGCTCTCAACTCGCATCTTGTCGTGGACACCTCTCGTGGTTGCAGGCTGGCTTTTAGTTTCAAGCGCTCCAGTACGCAATTATTTAATTCTTAGCCCATCAGGATGGATCTGCCTGCTACTTGGCATTGGGCTGAATCTTGCAGGTCGAAAATGGATGCATGCAATTATCACACCGAGCGTTGTCGCGTAAGTCGTGTAATGACTTCGATCTTTATTCTTATCGTTATCGGTGTCGTGTTATATCGACGCAAGACAAGATCAACAAGTCAACCGAATTTCGGTGTGTACATTCCAGAGATTATTGATGTTTTGCTTGTGTTAATTCGTGCAGGTCAAAGCCCTGCATCGGCAATGGCGCAACTTCATTATTGGGCGCCAGACAATTTATATAAGCACCTAATTCAAGTGCACACCCGGCTACTGCAAGGCGAGCGTTTCAACGATGTAATCAAAACTCTTCGTGATGATCTCGGCTCAAGTTTTTATCCATTATGCGACATTCTCGTTAGCGCTGACCGTGACGGCCTACCAATCACATCAGTGCTTGACCAACTTGCGTATCACGCTCACATTGAGCGCCGAAGACTGCAAGACATTAGTGCTCGACAGTTACCAGTTCGGTTACTACTTCCACTGACTTGTTGCATTTTGCCATCGTTTGTTTTGCTGGCGATGGTACCGCTTGTCGTTAACTCCCTCTCGGCTGTTTCTGCTCAACTCTTCTAACGAAAGCGACTCTTGTGTTTAGATTTAAAAATGATTCAGGTCAGGCCACTACCGAGTACGCACTGGTACTGCTTGGCGCAGCAGTAATTGCACTGTTAGTTATCGCCTGGGCGACAGATGGTGGTGGTGCGGGACGCATCGGTGAACTCTTTGACACCGTGCTTTCTGGCATCTTTGATCGCACCGATGCTGTCGGTTAGCAGTTTAAATATGAAACGTGCTCACAAAATTTGGGTTGAAGAACCAGGTCAAGCCACGGTCGAGTTTGCGCTCGTGCTTCCGTTTCTGTTTCTGTTTTCGTTAACAGTCGTACAAATTGGCAGTGTTGCAAACGATCAACTCGCGCTCGGTCATGCCGCTCGCACTGCTGCACGCGCGATTTCTCTCGCAGATGTGGCTGATGAAAACACAATTCAAATTGCACTTGATTCTGTTCAAAATTCAATCACGCTTAACCCAATTGATGTAGATGTTGAGCTAAGTGAGATTCTTGCTCAAGTCACACTTACGTATCAGCGTCAGATAAATATCCCAATAATCGGCAAATTATTCAACAATGTCACTTTGCAAGCAACTACCTCGATGCCTCGTGAACTAACAAGTGAGACGCCAACTTCTAGATAATTTTTCGCATGCCCTTGCGATTTGACATTCGAACACGAACTTTTTGTTCATCTTCTAAGGCAAGTTCCTCAGCCACCAATCGACCCATGCTCTCAAGGCGTTCAATAGTCAACTCATCACGATTAATCGCTGCAACAACTGCGCAGTTGGGTTCGTCTTGATGTTTGCAGTCACGAAACTTACATTGCTCTGCAAGCGAAAATATGTCAGCAAAAGCCCGCTCGATTCCACGTCCACTTGTCCACAAATTGAGTGCGCGCAAACCAGGTGTGTCAATCAACCAGCCACCATTGGGCAATGCGACAAGATCGGCGGCAACCGTTGTGTGCCGCCCACGCTGGTCGCCCTCACGAACCTCGCCAACTTGTTGGTTCGTCGTTCCGACAAGCCGATTCACCAAAGTTGATTTTCCAACGCCGCTGGCGCCAAGTATCGCAATTGATTTGTTGTTTTCGCCGTATTTCGCTAACTCGTCCAAACCTTCACCTGTTAATCCACTAACAACATGACAGGCGATGCCACAAACTCGAGCGACATTTCGTAGCGCTGCAATATGTTCTGTCGCTTCAAGCAAGTCATTCTTAGTCAAAACCAATACTGGCACTGCACCACTGTCAAAAGCTAAAACTAATTCACGTTCAACTCTGCGCTCGTTCGATTCATTTGTTGCCGCGTGAACAATAAATACTGTGTCAATGTTTGCCGCAACAGCATGTTGCTCAGCGCGCACCGCGTCAGATGATGCGCGTCTGATTAGTGCTGAATATCTTGGCAACACTTGTTCAACACGATCAAGATCTGGCGCAACTGCAACCCAATCACCAACTGCGACATCGGCACCAATATTTCTTACGCGAATTAAGCCATCGGCTTCCGACGATGCACTCACTTTGATAGTGCTCCATCCACGATCAAGTCGACTGACGCGACCAATAATAAAAGTCACATCAATTTTTTTTGCAGCATCTTCAAACGCGTTATTCCATCCGAGTGCCAGCAAATTATGTCGCATCTTGTTAATAACGCTACCGACGCAACCTATAGTGCATTTGAACTAAAACAGATATCCTTATCAAGCCCATACTTGACCCCACGATGAAACAACATGCCTAACGCTCTCGTAATAGTTGAATCGCCAGCAAAGGCGAAGACAATCTCAAAATTTCTTGGCGATGGTTTTGATGTGCGTGCATCAGTCGGCCACATCGCTGACCTTCCAAGCAAAGGTTTATCAGTAGACGTTGAGAACTCTTTCAAACCAAATTATGAATTAACAGAGCGTGGCGAAAAAATAATAAAAGAACTGAAAGCACTTTTGAAAAGTGCAGATGAGCTTTATCTAGCAACCGACGAAGACCGTGAGGGCGAGGCGATCGCCGCGCACCTAATGGAGTATCTGAAACCAAAAGTCCCAGTCAAACGGATGGTTTTTCACGAAATCACAAAAACTGCAATTAGCGAAGCTCTTGAACACACGCGAGATATTGACTACAAACTTGTTGATGCTGCCGAAGCACGACGAATTCTTGATCGCCTTTACGGCTACGAAGTTTCACCAATCTTGTGGCGCAAGGTAAATCGCGGCCTATCGGCAGGTCGGGTGCAAAGCCCTTCAATTCGATTAGTTGTCGAACGCGAAGAAGAACGCATGGCTCATATTGCCGCCGACTATTGGGATCTTGAAGCTACGAGCGCGACTACACCTATATTTACTGCAAGTTTGCAATCTGTCGATGGCAGCCGAATTGCAATGGGTAAAGACTTCGACTCTCTCGGCATCGTGAAAGAAGGCGTCGTAGTTGTAACTGAATCGCGAGCAACAGATCTAGTGAGCGGTTTAGCCGCCAAAGACCTAACAGTTCGTAGTGTCGAAGATCGCCCTTATCGAAAGTCACCTCGAGCACCATTTATGACCAGCACTCTTCAGCAAGAGGGTGGAAACAAATTGCGGATTACGGCAAGTGAAGTCATGCGCTTGGCACAAGGACTTTACGAAGGTGGATTCATCACCTACATGCGAACCGACAATGTGATTCTTGCCGACGATGCGTTGACCGCGGTGAGATCAGAAATTACTGGCGCATTCGGCCAAGAATTTCTTTCTAGTGAGCCGCGAATCTATAAATCAAAAGTAAAAAATGCTCAAGAAGCACACGAAGCGATTCGACCAACACTTCCACTGCGAAGTCCTGAAGTAATCGCTGCTGATGTAAACGCCCGCGAGCTCTCTCTCTACAAAATTATTTGGCAGCGCACTCTTGCATCACAAATGGCAGATGCCACTGGCGTAACTGTGACAATCAAACTTGGCGCAACTGCATCTTGTGTGCCGCCAGCAGATTGTGAATTTTCAACAAGTGGCACGACAATAAACTTTGCCGGTTATCGCCAGGCATACCAAGAAGTAGAAGACGAAAGTGAATCTGAAGAAAAAGAAGCGCTCCTTCCGGCGATGAAGGTCGGTGACAACATTCAGGTCGACAAATATTCAGCCGATGGCCACATGACTTCGCCGCCAGCTCGCTACACCGAACCAACACTGGTTAAGAAACTTGAAGAACTCGGCATCGGAAGACCGAGCACTTATGCCGCAATTCTCGGAACAATTCTTAATCGTGGCTATGTCTGGAAAAAAGGCCAAGCTATCGTGCCATCGTGGACAGCATTTGCGGTTGTGCGGCTGATGAAAAATCATTTCACCGAATTAGTTGACTATAAATTCACCGCAACTGTCGAAGAAGAACTTGACGAAATCTCGCAAGGGCTGCGCGTTAAAGAAGTTTGGCTTGGTGAGTTTTATTATGGCAATGGCAAAGAACTCCCGGGGTTAAAGCCACTGGTTGAACACAACATTGCCAACATTGATGCGGCTGCACTTAATGCGTTTCCTGTTGGCATGCACCCAACGACTGGTGAAGAAATTGTTCTTCGCCCGGGCAAGTTTGGCCCGTATGTGCGCTGTGGAGACAACACCGCGTCAGTGCCAGAAACAATGACACCCGATGAATTAAATGTCGAAATTGCGGTCGCCTTGTTGGCGGCGCCAAAATACATTGACCCGATCGGCGAACTAGACGGACTTGAAGTGTTTCTAAAAACTGGTCGTTACGGTCCGTATGTGCAATGGGGAACAATTGAGACTCCACCACCAGATTTTGAAAAGCCAAAAATGGTTTCGCTGTTCAAGACAATGGCGCTCGAAAATGTAACGATGGTTGAAGCACTTCAACTTCTTTCATTACCTCGAACTGTTGGTGCTGATCCTGTTGATGGCGAAATCATCACTGCGCAAAATGGTCGCTATGGCCCATACATCACCAAGGGCAAAGATAGTCGCACACTCGAAAGCGAAGACCAAATTTTTACAATAACGATTGAGGCTGCTTTGGCAAAACTTGCCGAACCGCGAGTCTTCGGTCGCCGCGGGCCAGCGAAGCCTCCACTAAAAGAATTCGGAGTCGACCCAGTTAGCAATCGACCCGTCGTGGCTAAAGATGGCAAGTTTGGAACATATGTAACTGATGGTGAAACGAATGCAAGTCTGACTCGCGGTGACCGTATTGAGTTTGTTACCGCAGAGCGAGCGTTCGAATTGTTAGCAATTCGTCGTGACTACACAGCGACTAACGGCCCTAGTAAAAAGCGAACCAAGAAGGCTGCCAAACCCAAGAAGTCGGTCGCCAAGAAAGCTACAAAATCTCCGGCAGAAAAAACAGCTAAAAAGACAGTCAAAAAAACGGCCGCAAAAAAGACTGTTAAAAAAGCGAAAACTGGCGCGAAAGTCACCGTCGCGGCCAACGAATCCGCCGAGTAACAACCGCCCTCTAGGGTTGCAGTGTGAGTTTGGGTAAATACATCGCATTTGAAGGTCTTGAGGGTTGCGGAAAGAGCACGCACGTAAAAAGATTGGCTACTCGACTAAATGCCGTGATGACTCGCGAGCCTGGTGGAACCGTAGTTGGCTCGATGTTGCGAAACATTTTGATTGACCCAGCGAATACGAATTTGTCTCCCCGAGCCGAAGCGTTACTGATGGCATCTGATCGTGCTCAACACATCGCCGAGTTGATTTCGCCAGCACTTGCTTCGGGTCAACATGTTGTCACCGATCGCAGCGTTTATTCTTCACTCGCCTATCAGGGCTACGGGCGCGAACAAGACCTTGCCGAGTTAAAGCGAATCAATGATTGGGCGATCGGTGGGCTGTGGCCTGAACTTGTCATATATATAGAGGTACCAACTGCGATCTTGATCGAGCGCCTGAAGAAACGCGAACTTGATCGTTTCGAGCGCGAAGACAGCGAGTTTTTTAAGCGCGTGGCTGACGGGTTTTCACAGATGGCGGCGGCCGACCCGAAGCGCTGGCTGATAATCGATGGCACCCCAGACAAAGATGATCTTGAAAAAATAATTTCTGCCAGGGTTCAAGAAAGACTTGGGATCTAATGAGTTCACTGTGGGCCAAGATCATTGGCCAAGATCGCACCGTTGAACGCTTGCGTCAATTGGCAGACACCAATGTTCAGTCATTTCTATTTGTCGGGCCAGAAGGATGTGGCAAAGAACTTGCCGCAAGAATCTTTGCCACGACACTCATAACCCAAAGCGACAAAGATGACACTCGCGAAGCAGATTTGATAATGCGTGGCGAATTTAGCGATGTCAATGAAATTTATCGAGTCGGCGCCGCTGTTGATGCAGATGAGGCAGAAGGGATTGTGCTGCAATCTTCGACTACTCCACTAGAGGCAAAAGTCAAGATTATTATCATTCACGAAGTTCATTTGATGCGTGACGCCGCTGCTGTTCGGCTTCTGAAGACAATCGAAGAACCAGCAAAACAAATTATTTTTATTCTTCTTGCAGATCAAATCGTGCCGTCATTGACGACGTTAAATTCACGCTGCGTGACAATTAATTTTTCGCGTCTTACAGATCAAGATGTGGCAGACAGTCTGATAAGCGAAGGTGTGTTTCCAGACACGGCTTTAATGGTTGCAAAAGCAAGTCACGGCAATTTGGATCGTGCAAGGCTTCTTGTAACCGATAGTCACTTGCTACGCCGACAAGAGTTGTTCGCAACTATCGCCATGAGACTCGATGGTACGGGTGCGGCTGTAGTCAAAATCGTTGCCGAAATAGTTGAGCAACTTGAACAAGCCGCAAGTGCACTTGAAGTTCGACACGTGCGCGAAATCAAAGAACTTGACGATCGCGTCGCACTAACTGGCGAACGAGGCAGTGGACGAAAAGCAATCACAGACCGACACAAGCGCGAACTTCGAAAACTACGCACAGACGAACTGCGTAGCGGGTTAGGTCAGTTTGCAAAAACTTATAGTGATTTGATTTGTGCCCAACCAGAACTTACGGATGGTGACGAAATCATGTCGGCGATTCGGTTGATCCATAAAACAATTTCATCGCTAGGTCTAAACACCAATGAGACTCTCGCACTGCACGCGCTCCTGCTTAAATGTCCGTCACTTAGTGAAGTCTCACGCAATATCACTTCACTCGTCGGCTAATAATAATTGAAATTGGTCAGTAGAGTTAAACGTCACGCCCGGGTAGCTCAGTGGTAGAGCAACGCACTCGTAATGCGTAGGTCGCGGGTCCAATTCCCGCCTCGGGCTCCACTAATTCGGGTATTCATTACGACAATGTCATCAAGTTGCATCGTGTGCTTTATTAACAGCCGCTCCAAAAGTGCTCGACAAACCTTGAACTTATAATTAATTAATGTTTTCTCTGCTCTTAAGTGCAACCAGACCGCGCCAGTGGAGCAAGAATTTTCTGGTATTCATTGCATGTCTTACTTCTGGAAACGCATTTGAGCTATCAGTTTGGCCCGAGTTGTTGTTGGCGTTTTTGATTTTTACTTCAGCTTCAGCGTCAATGTATCTAA
>WLFB01000070.1 GCA_009703975.1 Actinomycetota bacterium
ACAACCGATACAACTATCCCCGTATTAATTGGCGAAACAATTGGAGAACAAAAATCACCACCTCGAGTTGGTGGTGTAATCGGCTTATTGCGAATTCTTGAATATCTATTGATGACGGCAATATTTGGTGGGCTTGCTCTGGTAATTACCGCTTGGCCAGAAGGCCCAAACTATGCCGTAATGATTCGTTACATGAGACTTTCGTGGATTGCTTGTGTCGCCACAATTTATTTGATTCTTACTCTCACGACGATGCAACAGACTTCACAAAATTTTTTATCATCTTTAAATCCGTTTGAGTGGTTGAGTTCACTGACATCAGGCAGTGGCATCGTATTAATCTTTCGTTTTGCCTTAGTTGCCGCATGCGGATGGGTTGCATTGTTTCCTGAACGCGCAAACGACCCCGCAACGCAAATGCCTGCGATGACTTTACTGGTGCTGATGATCTCAACTCTTGGTTTCAGTCGGTTAGGTCAAGATGTTGCAATTTTTACGTACATCCTTGGTGCAGTACACGGATTATCTGTGGCCTATTGGATTGGTGGACTGATGTTGCTTTCGCGAGTGATTCTTATCGGTCCTGGCGGAGAAGATCTAGTAGGCGCTGTCTTGGCGTTTTCGAAACACTCAGTGCTCGCTTTCGGAGTCACTTTGTTTACTGGTTCATTGCAAATTTATCTGCTCGACAGTGCATCAATTTTAAGTAGCGGTCACGGCCGGCTCGGAGTTTTGAAAATAATCATCACAGCAGTAATGGTTTTCATCGTGTTTGCGTTCAAAAATTTCGTTCATCAAAACTTCGCTGGAGATAGCTCTCTTACTAGAAAAATGGCATGGCGTCTTCGGCGTGCCGTGACTGTTGAACTTGGTTTTGCCGTTTTTGCATTGGTAGTTACTTCGTGGATGATTTCAACTCAACCACCAAAAGCTGTCGCCCAGCTCAGTGCGCCGACCGCGACATACGCATTTAGAGAAGAACTTCGAAACGATCGATTTCGTGTTGTGATCTCAATGACACCGGGCCAAACAGGCATCAATGCAATGCGTATTGAACTCATTGAGCCGCGGCGAATAAATAATTTCACGGTAAAACTAATTCCGCAGGCAATCGGCTATAGCGGTATTCAAATCAATGTTCCACTGACTAGTCAAGGTGCAGCGATTGTCTCAGGTGACGGAACTTTTGTACTAAATGTTCCAGGCATCTGGAACATAGAAATCTCCGGCACAACAACAACTGGTGACCTCGAAAAACTCGCCACAACATTCGCAGTTACTGAAGCATCGGCTATTTCTACTGTGACAACGCTGCCAACGGTGGTTTCTTTGCCAACAACCGCAACGACCCTGTCATCGGTAATCACATTGCCACCAGTAACTACCCTGCCATCGGTAATCACATTGCCACCTGCATCAACAACCGTCGGCGGTTGATGTTCTAGAACATACAGTTGCTCAGAGATTCGCGTAAGTGGCAGTATCGTTTAATAAATGGCTAGCAACTCAATGGATGACAAACTTGCCGACCTCAAGGCTCGCAAACTTGCAGCTTTCACCGCCGGCTCGCAACGTTCAATTGATCGACAGCACGAAAAAGGCAAACTTCTTGCTCGTGAGCGAATTGAGATTTTGCTCGACGAAGGAAGTTTTCATGAACTTGATCTTCTTGCTCGCCACCGCGCACAGGCGGCTGGTCTAGAAGAGCACCCATATACAGATGGCGTAATCACCGGATGGGGAACAATTGATGGCCGTAAAATTTTCGTATTCAGTCAAGACTTCACGGTGTTTGGCGGCGCACTAGGCGAAGTCTTCGCCGAAAAAATTCACAAACTTATGGATCTCGCGCTCAAAGTTGGCGCACCGTTAATTGGTCTCAACGACGGTGCTGGTGCGCGTATTCAAGAAGGTGTTGTTTCTCTAGCTAGTTACGGCGGTATTTTTCATCGCAACGTGCAGTCGTCTGGGGTGATCCCACAAATCAGTGTTGTGCTTGGGCCATGTGCCGGTGGTGCGGTTTACTCACCAGCGATGACAGATTTTATTTTCATGGTCCGCGAGACCAGCCACATGTTTATCACTGGTCCAGATGTCGTTAAAACTGTCACCGGCGAGGATGTCACACTTGAAGAACTAGGTGGTGCGATGAGTCACGCATCAAAGAGTGGCGTTGCAACTTTTGTTTCTTCGGATGAAAAAGCGTGTCTCGAAGATGTGCGCTACCTGCTTTCTTTTTTACCGCAAAACAATATGGCTGAAGCACCATCTATTACGCCAAGCGACGACCCGATGCGCCAATGCGAATTGTTACGCAAAATTTTGCCTGAATCTGCAAATCAGCCTTACGACATGAAAAAAGTTATTGCAGAAGTTGTTGACGATGGTGAATTTTTCGAATACTTTCCGCACTGGGCAAAGAGCATCGTCTGCGGCTTCTCGCGCTTGGATGGCAAGACGGTTGGCATCGTCGGCAACCAGCCGATGGTTTTAGCCGGCGTACTTGATATCGAGTCCAGTGAAAAAGCAGCACGGTTTGTGCGAACTTGCGACGCATTTAATATTCCATTAATTACTTTTGTTGACGTGCCCGGTTTCTTGCCCGGTGTTGATCAAGAATATGGCGGAATTATTCGCCACGGTGCGAAGCTGCTTTACGCGTATTGCGAAGCAACCGTGCCACGAATTCAAGTCATCACCCGCAAAGCGTACGGTGGCGCATACGTTGTAATGAACTCAAAATCAATTGGTGCGGATCTTGCATATGCGTGGCCAACTGCCGAACTTGCAGTGATGGGCCCGCAAGGCGCAGTGGAAATTGTTTATCGTCGAGAGTTACAGCAGGCGGCAAACCCAGCCGAGCGTCGTAAAGAACTTGTTGCCGAATACGGTGCAAAATATGCAAATCCATATGCTGCTGCTGAACGTGGATACATCGACGATGTAATTGACCCAGCCGAAACACGTAGCAAACTAATTAGTGGTTTAAAAATGTTGCAATCAAAACGAGAAGAGTTGCCACGCCGTAAACATGGCAACATGCCACTATAAGAATGCAAAATTCAGTTTCACCTTCACCTTCTGCAGATGAGGCTGTCGCAATTAGTCCTGCGCTCGAATTACTGTGGCCGAAACCTCAGCCGATTGCAGTGACTACAGTGCAAACATCTTGGCGATTTAGCGGTCGCTCATGGACCAATTCAACAATTGCTCGCCGTAACCGACCAAACTAGTTTAAATTTTTAATGTCGGCGCCGCTAAAAGATTTGCGGGTTATTGATTTATCAACAGTTTTAGCCGGACCAAATTGCGCAAGATACTTCGCTGATTTCGGGGCCGATGTAATCAAGATCGAAAAGCCTGGCGTTGGCGACAGTTTGCGTGGCATGGCATGGCGTGATCCGCGCGATGGCACTGGCTTGTGGTGGAAACTTGTCAACCGCAACAAACGAAATATTGCACTCGACTTGAAACTTGATTCAGACCGAGAACTATTTCTAAAACTAATCGATGATGCCAATGTTTTGGTCGAGAACTTTCGTCCAGGAACACTTGAACGACTCGGCATCGGTCCAGAAGTATTATTAAAGCGAAATGCAAGTTTGGTAATCACACGCGTTTCAGGTTTTGGACAAACAGGCCCATACAAAGACCGACCAGGTTTTGCATCGATTGCAGAATCAATGTCTGGGTTAGCCGCAATCAGCGGCGAACCCGACGGCCCGCCAATGTTGCCACCGATTGCTTTGACCGACGAAGTCACTGGTGTTGTGGCTGCTTTCGCAACAATGGTTGCACTTCATAGCAAAGTTGGTCAAGTCGTTGATGTCAACTTATTGGAGACAATGTTTCAAATAATGGGGCCTTTGATTTCGTTGTTCATGCTGACCGGTGAACAGCAACCACGACTCGGTTCGCAGTTGCCGTACACGGTGCCGCGCGGCGTCTATCAATGCAGCGACAATAAATGGATTGGGGTCTCTGCAAGTTCTGACACAGTGGCAGCGCGAGTTGTTGAAGTTCTTGGGTGTGCCGGCGATCAGCGATTCACAACTTTTGCAAGCCGAGTAGAAAATCGTGAAGCGTTAAATGACATGATGATCAAGTTTTGCGCTCAACGCAATAGCCAAACTGTGTTGCAAATATTCACCGATGCCCAAGCCGCAATTGGGCCAGTCTTATCAATGGCTGAAATATCAAGCGATCCACATTTTGCAGCGCGTCAAGCGATCAAAATCGTTGGCACAACTCCGATGCAGGGCTTACTAGCTTCGTTATCGGGCACGCCAGGTGAACTACGGTGGGAAGGCCGAACACTTGATGCTGACGGTGCTGAGATTCGAAAAAATCTTTGGGGATCTGACATCAGAAAGAACGGTCAGTAAATGAAACCTTGGTCACGAGGCGCAAAAGTTTTAGCTCTGACATCAGTTGGTGTGATGTTGGTATCACTAGATATAAGTATCGTCAACGTAGCCTTTGGCTCGTTTGTCAAACAGTGGCCCGAAAGTCGTCGAACACTTACTTGGGTTTTCTCGGCCTACAACATTGCCTATGCAGCAGGTTTGTTAACTGCAGGTCGCCTGGCCGATGCATTCGGTCGCAAGCGTGCATTTCTTGGTGGCTTAATGATTTTTATGCTCGGCTCAATTCTTTGTGCTGCCTCACCAACCGCATTGTTCATGGTTATCGCGAGAATAATTCAGGCAATCGGCGGAGCAATCCTCACACCTGCATCACTGGCACTCGTGTTGCCAGAGTTCGCGGTTGAAAAACGCTCAGCGGCGATTGGCGTCTGGGGTGCAGTTGGCGGCTTGTCGGCAGCCAGTGGTCCGATGATTGGTGGAGTTCTGGTTGACAACTTCGGATGGCACTCGGTGTTTTTGGTCAACGTGCCATTTTGTTTGTTGGCATTTGCAATCGGCATGAAGTTATTGCGCGAATCGCGCGACGAAACTGCGCCGCGCACGGTTGATTATTTCGGCGCACTACTTGTCGTATTCGGTGTCGGATTACTCACTTTGATGATCGTGCAAAGCGACGAGTGGGGATGGATTTCAAGTCGCTCGTCTATTATTTTTGCGGCATCATTTATTTTGCTTGCAACTTTCGTAATCCGTTGCAACCAAGTTTCTCACCCTGTGCTCGACTTACGGTTGTTTAAATTACCCTTCGTCACGGCCGCAGCAATTAGTGGCTTGGTTTTTCGAATGGGTTTCTTTTCGATGATTTTCATCAATACACAATGGCTACAAACAGTGTGGAATTACAGCCCGTCGCTTTCCGGTTTAGCCGGAGCACCTGGGCCTTTCGCCGCAGCAATAGTTGCTGCACCAGCGGGAAAACTTGGTAGCCGAATTGGTCATGGCAAAGTAGTCGCATCTGGTGCGTTAATTATGAGCATCGGAATCTTGTGGATGAATCTCCATATCAAACCCGAAATTCATTATTGGGATATGTTTTTTCCGACGATTGTTTTTGTCGGTATCGGTGTTGGATTATGTATTTCAACACTCACAAGTTCGGCCACAGCATATTTGCCACAACCCAGATTGGCGATGGGATCTGCACTAAGCAACACTGCCGGACAGATAGGCGCAGCACTTGGAGTTGCATTAGTTAGTTCGATGCTTGTTTCGGCAGCGAAAACCGACGATCCAATATCTGGTTTTCATCACGCATGGTTTTTGATGAGTGCCGTAATTTTGCTCTCAGGAGTCACAATGATCACTCTTTACCGCAAACCCACCGCCGAACAACTCGCCCAAGCAATTTAATTCAGCGCGATAGCGCAATCAACTTGTAACACTTCGTTTTACTTCGCCACTCCAACTGGGCAAGTCACGCCGGTGCCGCCGATGCCACAGTATCCGCTTGGGTCTTTGGCGAGATATTGCTGGTGATACTCCTCGGCATAATAAAACTCGGGCGATTGTTTAATCTCAGTTGTGATCTTGCCGAAGCCAGCCTCGGTCAGTCTTTTCTGAAAAACATCCTGGGTAGAGAGTGCGAGCGCTTGTTGGTCGTCACTTGTCAAATAAATTGCACTTCGATATTGCGTTCCAATGTCATTGCCTTGTCGCATGCCTTGCGTCGGATCATGCGACTCCCAAAACACTTGTAACAACTTTTCGTACGAAATTTTTACTGGATCAAAAACTACGAGTACAACTTCGGCGTGCATCGTGGCACCATTGCAAACTTCGCGGTAATTCGGATCTTTAGTAACACCTCCGCAATAGCCAACCGCCGTCGAATAAACACCATCTAATTGCCAAAATTTACGTTCAGCGCCCCAAAAGCATCCGAGACCAAAAATAGCTGTCTGCATTGAGTCTGGCCAGGGCGCAACCATTGAGTTACCAAGGACAAAGTGTGAAGTGCTCATAGCGTAATGATATTAGATACTTATGACAGCGAATGAACTTGAACCTCGATTATTTCTAGAATCCGATATTGATGCCGCGCTTGAGTTAAATAATCTCAATGCACCGGCCGTCGGAGAAATTGACCGCACTCAACTTGAATTTCTGATTGAACATTCGCTTTATTCTTTCGCAATTGGCGCCGATATGTTGCACGCTTTTTGTATAACTTTCGCGCCTGGTGCGCCGTATACAAGCGTTAACTATCAATGGTTTTCACAAAACTATTCTGAGTTTGTTTACTTAGACCGCATTGTTGTCAGTGAGAAAATGCGCAATAAATTACTTGGCGCCAAACTCTATGCGGCCGTCGAACAAAGGATGATCAAGGATCGCTGTGCTCCGATACTGACTTGCGAAGTTAAT
>WLFB01000071.1 GCA_009703975.1 Actinomycetota bacterium
ACCAAATATTGAGTCGATGCCACAGGGTGCAACACCGATTTTTACGGACAGTTGGGGCACAATTTTTGATTTAGGCGCATGTCGCGACGACATTAATTTTTATTGGCCATAGTAAAATGAAATACTCATGAAAATCGGTATTTTGATCGTCGCTTATAACGCACAAGAGACATTGGCGAAAGTTCTTGATCGAATTCCACTTGAGTTCGCAAAGCAAATTGACTCGATCTTGGTGTGCGACGATGCCAGCACTGATGACACGCACAATGTTGGTTTGCAATATCAAAGCAACTCGCAACTTCCGTTAACGATCGTGCGCCACGAAATCAATCTTGGTTACGGTGGTAATCAAAAAACTGGCTACCAGTGGGCGCTTGAGAAAAACCTTGACATAGTTGTATTGCTCCACGGCGATGGTCAGTATGCGCCAGAGTATCTTCCGCAAATGGTCGCGCCGATTGTCGCTGGCCACGCGGATGTTGTCTTTGGTTCTCGGATGATCACCCAAGGTGGTGCACGCCAAGGCGGGATGCCGCTCTACAAGTTTGTCGGCAACAAGATTTTGACGACATTACAAAATCGTCTGGCAAATGTTTCGCTAACCGAATGGCACAGCGGATACCGCGCCTACAGTGTTGCTGCTTTGCGCAAAGTCAACTTCTTAAAAAACTCAGATTATTTCGATTTTGATTCACAAATCATCTTGCAAATGATCGGTGCGCGACAGAAAATCGTCGAAATTGAAATACCTACTTTTTATGGCGACGAGATCTCGCGGGTCAACGGAATCAAATACGGATTAAAGATATTGATCCACACACTCAAATTTAGGTTGTCCTCAAACAAGAGTTACTTCTAACCCAAGCGA
The DNA here is from genome assembly GCA_009703975.1 of Actinomycetota bacterium. Classification (GTDB taxonomy): domain Bacteria; phylum Actinomycetota; class Acidimicrobiia; order Acidimicrobiales; family Ilumatobacteraceae; genus BACL27. Next base: position 869 of record WLFB01000071.1, read on the forward strand.
TGCGAGCTTTAATTGATCCGCTTTGGCTACTAATAGTCGTCTTAGTGGCTGCAATTTTCGTGAAATCTAAGAATCCAAAGTTCAATCGAGTTGTCAAACTGCTCGCGCGCATCAGCATCGCATCACTAGTTTTTCTCTCGACGAGCTTTGCGACTTCAATTTTTGATTCGTTATTGAATACTGAGCAAACAGTTAAATCAGATTGGTCTCCTGAGTTTATTTCCGTCTTGGGCGGTGGTTACGAAGTTGGCACAACACCACCTGAAGACTTCTTGGGCACAGAAAGTATTCGCCGAGTAAACGCCGCTTCGGTCTTATGGCGAAAATACCCACGAGCGATGGTGGTATTTTCTGGTCAAGAACCTGGGACCGAGGGTGAACGCCCACCAACTAGGCACGGTGAGTTAGCAGCCGAGCGTGCTGTTTCGCTCGGGCTAGCTGAAAGCCGAATAATTATCGAATCAACTTCGTTCAATACGCAAGGTCACGCTATTCAAGCCAAGACCTTAACTGGCATCAAATCAGATACGCCAATTGCTATTGTCACGTCAAACTTTCATCTACGCCGATCACTTCGCGAATTTCAACGGTACTTTTCAGATGTTTCTTCGTTTGGTACAGAAGATCAAGTTTTTGGTTTTTCACTGTTTAGTTTTGTTCCATTCACTTCAAGCCTCGACGACAATACATATCGAATCAAAGAGTTTGTCGGCATCATCGTCTATCAATTAACAAGTTAGCCACCAAAGTAAGATTTGGTCTGATGACAAATAAGCAAACGGTTGTTAAAAACTGGTGGTTTATTGCGACAGGTTTTGTTTACACCCTTCTGATTTTTGCGCGAGATTGGAAAGCGATTGATCGCATCGGCGCTGACACTGGCTACACATATGTTCCAGACGCAGTAAGAGAAAATTTGTGGGTGGTGTTTAAACCATTCCCAGAATATTTTGAAATTTCCGGTCGCGCCGCGGCAGAAATTGTTGCTCTCTTTCCAATTAGATACCACGCCATTGCGTCTTCAACTGTTGTTAACTTAATTTGGGTTGCTCTCGGATTGTTTATCTATGCGATGGTCTTTCAAGAGTCCAAAAACCAAGTCTTATCTTCTCTTTCAGGACTCGTGTTAATCGTTACTCCGCACGCCAATGAAAGCTCTATTGGAAACATCGGAATGATTAAATTTCCTCTGACCGCAGCAGTCGCAATCGCTTTTTGTTCTAGTCGCGCGATTTCTAAATACCCAAAATTGATTGCAATAGTCGCATTGGTAGCAGGCCTAAGTCAACCGATTCTTTTCGTAACCACTCTGCCTCTGCTCTGGCTAACGAAGTCGCCCGACCGCGAACTGCGCCGCAAAGTTTTAAGCCTGTTAATGGTTGTTTATGGAACTTTTGTTATTCAAGTATTGAAAGTTGGTTTAAGTACTGCAATCCAAGGTCGAAGCGGATCAAGCGTTAAGTCGCTATGGCCCGGCATGGGTTTATTTTGGTACTCGGGGATATTTTTTCCGACACTTTTCGCATTGTTCGTTGTCGCTGTAAACTCGGTTAAACCTATTCGGAACACAAAATTTAGTCAGATTCGATATTTTCTTTGCGCTTCTACGATTGCTCTAGCTGTTTTATGTTTCATCTTGGGTGGTATCGCTGATCGCTATTTTGTTGCACCGATGACTCTTGCGTGGATCACCGGAATTCTATTTCTGGTCGATTTTGTGGATATTTTCAAAAAGATAAAAATATTGATGATTGCAACTGCGTTTATATTCGCAATAGTTCCAGTTGTTCATTGGTTTGAGGCTGGCTGGTTTTTAACTTCGGGGCCAACTTGGACATCTGAAGTAGATCGAGCTACAGAATTTTGTCGTGATCACCCAGACTCTGAAGTTGAGTTGCTCGTAAGCCCTTGGGGTTATTCTGAGACGTACTGCTGGCAGGTTGTAAAAAAATAAATTGTGTTTGGCGCGCTCGGACGGACTTGAACCGCCAACCTTCTGATCCGTAATCAGATGCTCTATCCATTAAGCTACGAGCGCAAATTTCAACCCAAATCCTACTGCCTTAAGGTCTCCATGAGCTTGTCCACCATGGTTTCCATGATTTACCGTTTCGCTTAAACAGCGTAAAAGCCGCAAGCGTGTTTAACCGCGCATCCAAAAGTTGTGACGATTCGGTTATTCCAAGATCAACAAGCCACGCTTTATGTACCGAGTAGTACATCTGAAACAATCCGAAACAGCAATTGTTTGTGCCGCCAATGACAGTTGGGATCAAGTTGCTCTCGCGTTGAGCGACAAATAGCGCATTTTCTTCATACTCGTCTGGCCAGATCTCGCGAATTATCGCGATCACTTCGTTTCGCTTGGTAGTCGTTTTTGGCACGACAATCGTTGACGGGCTGACACTAGAAGTTGCAATAGTCGTAGTGCTGGTCGTGGTGCTGGTAGTCGTGCTAGTAGTAGCCGGCACATCAGAAATGCAGATCTGGTCACCGATCATAATTTTTGTAGAAGTTCTCGCTCTATTTAGTGAAAGAACTTTTCTTAACGAGATATCAAAGCGCGCTGCAATTCGAGTCCATGAGTCATTTGCTTTAGCCACATGAAACGAACTACAAGTAGCAGCACGCACTGATGACGGCAAAAAAATATTTGCAGACAACACTGAGCACAGTGTGCAGAACAAAACCAATTGGCGGAGAGGGTGGGATTTGAACCCACGGTCCGGTTTACCCGGACAACGCCTTAGCAGGGCGCCCCATTCGGCCGCTCTGGCACCTCTCCAAGATTATTTAACAAGCGAACCCTCAGTGTACGGTCAAATTAACTTGTAATTGTTGGCGGAACGGGAGGGATTCGAACCCCCGGGCCTTTTACAGCCGTCCGCTTTCAAGGCGGATGCGTTTGTCCACTCTGCCACCGTTCCGCTGGTAGACGCTATCTCGTAATGCGACTTCTTAGTTCTGTCATCCAATCGTCAGCTTCGCGCCATCTATTGTCGGCGTGCTCGCGTGCAGTGTGCGCGTGTTCGCCACTTGCTGGGTATGAGCCAAGAAATTTAACATCGCCTTGCTTGGCGTGAAGATCACGTAGCGCATCTGCCATTAACTCATCTTGAATATGGCCGTCTGCATACATAATAAAACAATAATCTCCGAGGCCTCCACGCTTCGTTGGTCGAGAAAGTAGTACGGATAAATTGATCCGTCGCGCAGCAAACTCTTGCAAAATTGAAATCAAACTTCCTGGTTCGTCAGCACGCTGAAATACGACAATCGCGGTTTTATCATGACCAGTTGCTTGTGGCACCGTGTTTTTACCAACCAGCACGAAGCGAGTTTGGTTTCCCTGATGATCAGCAATATCAGTTGCGATAACTTCAAGACCATAAACTTTGGCAGCATTTCGCGGAGCAATAGCCGCGAGATTTTCAGAAGTGTTTGCGGCAACTAATTGCGCAGCTTCGGCAGTTGAGTTTGTCGCCCGAACATCAAGTTTTGGAAACTGCTTGCGTAAATAATTGTGACATTGTGCAGTAGCCACAGGAATCGACATAACACCAGCCACATCCGAAAGCGCCACGCCTTTGCGGGCAACCAAACAATGCTCAATGTCTAAAACTATTTCTCGTTGAATTAATAGATTGTGATCAAACACGAGTGCATCTTGAGTGAAATTGACCGTTCCTTCGATTGAATTCTCAATCGGCACAAAACCTTGGTCAACTTCTCCTGACTCGACGGCGTCTAAAACATCAGGCACCGTTCGGTAAGCAGAGAGATCGCACGAAGCCAGATCAGACTGGGTTAGCAAGGCCTGCTCAGTGAAGGTTCCAACTGGACCGAAATATCCGATTCGCTTTGTCTGATTTTTCGTCACAACCCTAAGGCTACGTTGCGCGGAATTGCGGATCATGATCATTTAACGAGACAATTATTTGATCTTCTGTTTATTGAGTTAGCCGTGATCAGCACTAGCCTGTTTTTATGTTTGAGTACGCCGCATTTAACCCATACAACTCGAGTCCCGAAGCACTTGCGGGCGAACTAACGAAGAAATCTGCCGAGGGCTGGGAAGTTGTTTCAATAGTTCCGACCACTGATGGTCGTTACTGTGCATTTTTGCGAAAAACCATTAATAGCACCAACAGTTCAACTGTTTCGCCTAACACGACTGCAAACACATCTAGCTCAAGCAACACAAACAGCGAAGTTCCTGCGGCATGGTATGCCGATCCTTCCAATCGGTTTGAATTGCGTTATTGGAACGGCAAAGAATGGACAGAACACGTTGCAAAATCAGGTCAGCAATTTACTGATCCGCCAGTTGCTTAAATAAATATGCGAGCTGTCTCGCTTGGGCACGCCGGAATTCTGATCAATTCAGGCGAATCAAGAATCCTCTGCGACCCATGGTTTGTGCCTGCTTTTTTTGGGTCTTGGTTTGTTTTTCCACGAAATGACCAGTTGTCGACAGATTTGCTCGCAGAAATTGAATCACCGACACACCTATATATATCTCATATCCATGGTGACCATTTGGACGAAGCATTTCTGGCCAACCATGTAAGTCGCGACGTTGTGGTGCTGCTACCTGATTTTCCAAGTCATGAACTTGAGCGGCGTTTAACGGTCCTCGGATTTAAAAATTTCGTGAAAACCAAAAATGGTCAAGAGACCGCAATAGATTCGTGCACGAAAATTGCAATTCATGTTGAAACCTCAATTACCGATGGACCAGGCGGCGACTCAGCACTCGTTGTAAGTGATGGCGAAACACGGCTGGTAAACCAAAACGATTGTCGCACGGGAAACTTAAACGCACTCATTGAACACGGCCCTGTTGATTTGCATTGGTTGCAATACAGCGGAGCAATTTGGTATCCGATGGTCTACGAAGACAACAATGAAACTAAGCGAAAACTCGCTACGGCAAAAGTTGAAAGTCAATTTGCTCGCGCCCTTAAATACGTTGAAACTCTAAATGCCAGAGCGGTAGTGCCATCAGCCGGGCCACCATGTTTTCTTGACGAATCTTTATTTCATTTAAATGTCATAAACGGTGATGAAATTTCTATATTTCCAGATCAACGTGAGTTTCTGAAACGACTCAAAAAAATAAATCGCGCTAATGACATTTTGGCGATTCCTGGCACGGTTATTGATATCTCATCAGATTCAATCACCGTTGCTCATCCTAAAAATATTGAGATTGAAAAAATTTTTGATAACAAAAAACAATACTTGCGCGACTACCAAGCCGACTGGGCGACTTGGCTTACTGCAGAGAAACTGTGCTGGGCAATTGAGCCAACTGATTTAATTTCAACACTGCGTGTTTGGTTTGAACCACTGATGGCTTTAGCACCAGCATTGCGAAATGGCATCGGTGCTAATTGTCTAATCAAAACTGATGATCTTGACATTTTGATAAATTTCAAAACTGGCACGGTCGAAAAATTTGAAACTCAAGAGTTTGGTTTTCGATTTACTATTCCCCGAGACTTGCTTGAAACAATCGTCGGTCAACGCGCTGTCGACTGGTCAAACTCATTTTTCCTGTCGTGCCGTTTCTCGGCGTGGAGATCAGGTGAGTTCAACGAATATCTATACAACTTTTTTAAAAGTCTTTCTGTCGAGCGCATACAACGAACCGAAGCCGAGGCTGCGTCACGACTTAAAGTAAATTCTGACTTAAGCGAAGAGATTCAACTCGGTGAATATGTAATGCAACGAAAGTGTCCACATCGTGAAGCAGATCTATCGGTTTTCGGCGAGATCAATGGTCAAGAATTGACATGCTCATTACATGGTTGGCGATTTGATCTAAACG
>WLFB01000072.1 GCA_009703975.1 Actinomycetota bacterium
AGATGCAAACGGTTCACGGAGAACTGCCTCTGGCACCCATATGCAACGAAAACCAAGTTCTTCAAGTTCAATTACTGCTTCTTTTGCTTTAGACATCGGTTGCAAATCAAGTGCTGATGTCCAGATACCAACGCGACCTAATCCAAATTCTGAAGGCTTTTCCATACCTGCCAACCATAATCGCAATTCGTGTTACACATCAGTTTGTGAGACATCGTGTTTTGAAACTCTTTATATTTCTGACAATTGTTTCCTACTGCAGTTCTTCGTGCGTTAGCCAACAGCAATTACCGAGTGATGTCGCAAGTGTGATCAGAGTTATAGATGGAGACACAGTTGTTTTGCGGTTGCAAGGCACAATCGAGACTGTACGACTGATCGGTATTGACACACCAGAAACAGTTCATCCGACTAAACCTGTTGAGTGCTTTGGGCCTGAAGCTTCAGCTTTCACACATTCGGTACTAAAACCTCAGACTCAAGTTCGTGTGCAACGCGATGTTGAGGCGCGCGACCGATATCAGCGGCTGCTCGTTTATCTATATCTGTTAGATGGCACGTTCGTCAATCAAGAGATACTGCGACTTGGTTTTGCTCGAACGATGAACATCGCTCCAAATACGGCATTCGCCACCAACTTTGCTTCAATCGAAACTGCTGCTCGCAAAAATCAAATCGGTTTATGGCTGCGATGTTAGGCATATCGAGCCAGCGGTAGCGTGAAACCGTGGCGGCTACGAAAAAAAGTTTGGTAGAGCAACTCGGGCATTCGCCTCACGCACGTCTTGTTATTTTAAGTTGTGATGATCTTGGCGCATTTCATGCCGCAAATGTTGGCGTTTACGACTCACTCAATAAGGGCGTGGCAACTTGCGCTTCGTTAATGGTGCCGGCGCCGTGGGCACGCCACGCAATAAATTGCTACAACGGCGAAGACATCGGTGTACACCTCACGCTGAATGCCGAGCATGCAAATTATCGCTGGGGGTCAATTACTAATTCTCCGTCGCTATCTTCGGGCGAAGGTGGGTTTCCGCGCACGATAGATGATCTCTGGGAGCACGCCGACCCTGCCGAAGTTTTGCGAGAATGCCGCGCACAAATTGAACGAGCTATCGCGTGGGGGCTTGACCCAACCCACCTTGCACCACATTTAACGGCGATTACTTTACGCCCTGAGTTTTTTGATATCTACCTTGAACTTGCTGTTGAATTTCGGCTACCACTTAGGTTGCCGAGTTCAATCAATGAAGAACAAGCTGGGTTTCCATTTCGAAAACTCGCACTTGAAGAGGGTGTTGTGTTTCCAGATTTTTTTGATCACGACTGGCGTTACGGAAGTCGCCAAAGAGTTCTTCGAGCACTAGACACGCTGCAAGCGGGTGTGACTGAGATTCATATTCAACCGTGCATCGATACACCAGAAGTTCGAGCGCTTGGCGAAATCGCACAAAGTTGGATAGACGATTACGAACTTGCAGTTAATGATCAAGAAATTCGAGACGCGATCACAGCAAGTGGTGCAACGATGATCGGTTTTCGCGAGTTGCGTTCGCTAATGCGAACTAGCTAGCTAACTTTCTATCTGGCTTTCTGTTTTATCCCGGCGAATAAATCATCCTCAAGATGTTGTGCATCTGGTGAATGATTCTCGATACAAGATTTAGCCAAAATCCAATCTTCAAATGGATAGACCTCAGCAAGTTCTTCGTCGCTGAGACCAAACCAGAACGGTTCGTTCTCGTCAACTTGCGTGGCGTGTGCTCTTAATGACCCAGAACGCGCCCAAAAATAATTCTCAATTCTGATTTTGGTTGTAATTCGATCGTCCATGTTCGGTCGACTAAACCAATCTTCGTCATACGGCGACGAACCACGCAATCTCAACAGTGCCTCGTGCACAGCTGTTAAACGTGAGCGCGACCAAACTGAGTAATACATTTTCAACGGTTGCCAAGCTGCCCCTGCGTCTGGGTACCAACTTGGGTCACCTGCACGGTCAAATGCTCGAATGCTTATCTCATGCACTTTGACATGATCAGGATGCGGATATCCACGATGGTCGTCGTTATAAGTGACAATCACGTGAGGCTTTTCGGTTCGAATAAGTTTGACTAGCCGACCAGTGGCTTCATCCATATCTGCCATATGAAAACATTCGGGGTTTAAATTTTTTGGACTCTGATCCATTCCTGAATCGCGATAACCAAGCATGTGCAATTTGTTGAATCCAATTATCTCAACACTCTTGGCAAGTTCAACAGGACGCACCGACTCCATTAATTTTTGTTGAGCAACTTCATCTAGCCCGTGAAACGGCATTCCGGGTTCTTTCAGCGCAGGATTATTTAGATCGCCCTCTTCTCCACCCGTGCAACACACCAGCACTGTTCGAACTCCGGTCTCGCCGTACATCGCGAAAGTTGGCGCGCCCTTAGATGCTTCATCATCAGGGTGAGCGTGCACTGTTAGTGCACACAACTCGTTGCCGTCTAAATCATGACGTGGTGATTCCGGCGAAATTGCTTTTCTCATCTCAAGCAGGATAGTGATCTCTAACGAATACAGCGATGCTGTAAACACTGCGGTATCGTAAATACAGTTCAATGATCGCAAAAACTAATCAACTAGCAAAAAAGCCAGCACATAAGCCCTGTGCAATTTTCTTGCTTTGCGTTGCCACTGTTGCAATTACTTCTTGTTCAACCGATGGCCGTGAACTGCGGGCACCGGGCTCAGGGCAAGGTGAATCGATAGAAATCGTTGAAACCACCGTCGAGACGACACCTGCCGCGCAAGATTCAAGCTTGCAGGCAATTTTTACGGTTACCGGCACTTGGCTTGATGGTGGCGCGATTGACTCGCGACACACATGTGACGGCGCGAATATTTCACCATCCCTCGAAATTTCAAATACTTCAATTGACGCAAAAAGTTTGGCCATCACATTGATTGACCTGGCTGCGCCTGAAAAACCACTTTGGGTGATGGCGAACATCAGTCCTAACGAAACTTCAATTCAAGAAGGTGGGATACCTGATGGCGCAATTGTTGGCGCAACCACAAATGGCAGCAAAATCAACTCTGGCTACAGCGGACCTTGCGCAACGGGTGGCGAAATGCATGAATATTTGCTTGTCGCATATGCGCTCGACCAAATGCTTGAGTTCGAACCAGACCCAAAGTCTTTGACTGACTCACGCTTGCTTTACGAGGCAATTCAATCAAGCGCCTTCGATTCGGCTGAAACTCGGTTCTACGCCCAAACCCCATAACACACGCCCTGCGTGCAATGATTGAGGCATAGATCAGAACATCGCTTCCCTACTGACGGCTTTGCCGATCTCACTTTTTGAGACGGATACGGATGGTCGACTGGTTGCCGCCAATGATGCTTTTAGAACGCTTGCGCTCGCTGCAACACCGCTTGTGGTTGGAACAGCACCGTGGGTGAACGCGCAACCACAAGAACGAACGGCGGCCGAACGCGCTTGGCAACTCGCTAAAGAAACTCAGACACCATTTAATTTTGAGTTTCGTTTGTGGAAACCAGATGGTGAAGCGATGTGGATTTTAATCTCAACGCAAGCGCAAAGAAATAATGCTGGCGCCGTGACTAGTTATATCGGCACAGCCCACGATGTGACGCAAGCAGTTGCTCGACGAATGTTAAGTGAACAACTAATTGGGTTACTTGATGCATCGCACGATGCCGTATTGGGATTTGATCGCAACGGTGCGTTGATGTTTGCGAACGACTACGCACAACAACTTGTTGGGATAAATGAGACGCCACCAAATAGCGACGCGGCGATTCAAACTTTTATTCAAGCGATTCGTGATCAGTTACCGCGCGAGATTACAACTGGTACAACATCAAACCGTTGGCAAGGAGAGGTCGGGTTTCGCAGCGCAGACGGAATCATGCGCACACTGGATGTCGTACTTCAAATCGTCCGCGACTCGCAAGGTGCGATTGAACATTATTCGTCAATTGCCCGCGATATAACTGAATCAAAACAAACACAAGACGAGCTTCAGCGTCAAGCCACCCACGATGCACTTACTGGCTTACCAAACCGTGTTTTATTTCTACGCAAACTTGCGGAGGCACTTGATCGCTCAAGAACTTTAAAGCGGGGTGTCACTGTTTTATTTGTAGACCTAGACAAACTCAAAGATGTCAATGACACAATCGGACACTCAGTTGGCGACCAGTTGATCGTCAACATGTCTAAGCGTCTTGTCAGTGCGACCCGACCTTCAGATGTTGTGGCGCGGATAGGTGGCGATGAATTTGTGATTCTTTGCGATGGTCTTGGCGACGAACAAGTTGCAATGGATGTTGCTAATCGCATGAGAACATCAGTCACCGGTGAGCAAATATTACAAGGATTCGAAATTACAACCAGTGCAAGTATCGGGATCGCAATGGCTAGCGCTTCGCTACTTGATGAGATGTCGAGTGCCGATGCCGCCGTCACGTTGTTGCATCATGCTGACAGCGCGATGTATCTGGCTAAACAACGCGGTCGTGGCCGGTGCGAAATGTATAACGAAGAAATGAGTGCCAACGCTCGTGAGAGAAGTTCGCTAAGTGCGCAACTTGAGCGTGCATTGGCTACTAACCAACTATTTTTGGTGTACCAGCCAATTGTTTCAACACACACTGGTCGCATTGCTGGGGCTGAGGCATTGTTGCGTTGGCAACATCCAGAACGCGGAGTTCTGACCCCGCCAGTGTTTCTTTCTTTGGCTGAAGAATCTGGCTTGATTGGGCCAATTGGCGATTGGGTTGGTCGTCAAGCATGTGCTGACATGCGCCAATGGCTAGATGCAAAGTCAATTGATAATTCTTTTGTAATGCACATCAATGTTTCAGCAAGGCAACTTCGCGATGCAACATTTGTTGAACGGACAATGGCATCGTTGCGTGATGCCAAACTTGAGCCGCACCAAGTTGACCTAGAAGTCACTGAATCAACTTTGCTAGACGACAAAGGTGGCGTAATGCGCACTCTGAACGCGTTACGGCGCCTCGGCATAAAACTTGCAATCGATGATTTCGGTACCGGGTTTTCGTCACTCGTAAACTTGCGAAACTTTCCTGCTGACTACTTAAAACTTGACGGCACATTTATCCGCGACATTGGTTCGCAAGGCAATGATGACCCAATCGTGCGCTCAGTTATTCAACTTGCTCATTCTTTAAATATGTCTGTTGTTGCAGAATGGGTAACCACAGAAGATCAATCTCAACGCTTGAAACTTTTGGGATGTGATTTTGTGCAAGGCAACAAAATTGGCGTGCCAGTTACGAGTGCTGAATTCTCGCCACTTGCCGCCAAGGCAAGAACCGCTTAAATTTCTAGTTCTCGTTTACTAGTTCTCATTAGGTACTTCTGGGGCCGGGCCTGTGCCGCCAAAAAATGCGAGCACCGGAGCCGCATCTTTAGCGACGCGCAACACGGAATCTTCGCCAACTTGATCGCCGTAAACCGCGAGCGAGTACCTGCTGATCGCACCCTTGGCGGCTGGCCTAATCTTCTTTGCAAATTCAGTTAAATCAAGATTCTCATCAATAATGATTGCTTTAGTGGCGCCAGCAAATGCACTTGACACAGAAAATGGATTAGAGACCACACGATTGAGTGCCGAATTCAACATTGAGGCAATGAATTGACGTTGCCGTTTACCGCGACCGATGTCGGATGAGCCATCAATCTGCCACTTGTTTTTAACTTTAGTTTCGAAAAATCGACTGCGCGCAAACGCCAAGGCACGCACACCATCTAAGTTGTGACACCCACCCGGCATAAAGAACCCTGTGTGTTTATCGCGTGACGGAAATTGCGTACAAATTTGCACACCGCCGATTGAATCGACGAGTCCCTTGAATCCTTGAAAGTCAATTTCTAAATAATGATGAATCGGTATACCGAACTCGGTCTGCATTGTGCGCACAAGCACATCTGTACCTAACTGGTATGCAGAATTAATTCGACCAGCCTTTTGGCCATCACCTAATTTGACCCACAAGTCGCGCGGAAACGAAATCAGTGCGCCAGCACCAGTTGCAATGTCGTAATGAAAAATCATCAGAGTGTCACTTCGACGACCAGAAACGTCGCCTTCGCCGCCGATTGCTGCGAAATCAGCATCATTTGGGTCTGCACCTTCTCGCGAGTCTGAGCCAACAAGCAAATAATTTTCGAACCCAGCGCTTGGCGCAGATAACGCCGACGATGCAACAATGTCTCGTCTAACAGTGGCTAACTGAGATTTGGTTGCTGCGGCAATTTGTAGCGCACCAAGACTGCTGAAAACCAAAAATAACGTGAAAGCAATTAGCTTTCTAATTCTGCGGTTATTTTTGGTTTTTGATCGCGACATGCGATTTCAAAGTTAGCCGTGATCGGCGTTGCGAAGGTGCACTACATCACCAGTGTCAATGACATGCCGCACCGAATTATCATCGGCACCAACGACCACCAATCGACCTTCAATGTCTATATCTTGGGCTTGACCAGTGATCACTGAACCGTTTGTTAACTCAACTCTTACTGTTTTGCCAAGTGTTGCTAGTAGCCCGACATACTTTTCGTGTTGTTTTATCAAACTCAATTTTTCAATTTGAGTTATTTCACGCAACATGTTTTCAAGTAACTCAACTGGGCTCGGCGACTTCTCGCTGAAAAA
>WLFB01000073.1 GCA_009703975.1 Actinomycetota bacterium
AACAAAAACCAATATTCGCCTCTCCAATATTCGCCTTCTTCTACATGCGAACTCGATAACAGAACTACTACATATCCAGAGAGCAAAAACACGCCTTTCATCACGAGGCTGAAATTATCGACGACATATCTTCCATCAAACATTGATCGAACTTGAACGTCTGACAATGCGAGCGTGAGAACTGGGATCATTGCTACAAGCAAAGTGAACGAAGAGATGGCCGACAATAGCCATTTTTTGCGATCATCAATGAACAGATCCAAAATCAACACAAGACAAAGCCCACCAGCTAAAACCAACTCGGGTGCTAGCCCGTGATAATCAATAGTCGGCGCAACCCACTGCGCAGCAAGGTCGTTCAGATTTTGCAACTCAGCCCCCGAAAGCACTCAAAGTTACTTGCACTGCTGGGTCAAGCACTTTGAACAATAAATTTGGCACGATGCCTAACACGAGAATTGCAATCAGTAACGGTGTCCACGCAACCCACTCGTAGATAGTGACGTCATGAAGTTCATCGTGACTCGAGTGATCGTCATGAGCAGCATTTTTTGGTGTACCGAATGCGATGCGCTGATAGAGCCATAATAAGTATGCTGCAGCGAGAACAGTTCCGAGTGCTGCAATCACCATGAATACTCGAAACACTGTTTCGTTTAATCCGGTAGCTGGGCTGTATGCCGAAAGAATTGCGGGGAACTCGCCCCAGAAACCGGCCAAGCCAGGCAACCCGAGTGAAGCCATCGTGCAAAACCCGAAGATCCAACCTAGATGAGGCATTTGAGTCAGCATTCCGCCTAGTTTTGAAATTTCAAGAGTGTGATAGCGCTCTTTGACACTTCCAGCGACGAAAAATAACATTCCGGTTATCAAACCGTGAGCGACCATACCGAACATTGCTGCGTTGATTCCAAAACTTGTCAAAGTTGAGATACCGAGCATGACGAATCCCATGTGAGCAACAGACGAGAAGGCAATTAATCGTTTCATATCTGTTTGCGCAAGACACCCGAGTGCACCGTAGATGATCCCGATGACAGCGAGACCGCCGATGTATGGCGCCCACTCGCGTGCGGCGATCGGCAAAATCGGAAGTGCGATTCGGACAAATCCGTAAGTTCCTAATTTGAGCAAAATCGCCGCAAGAATAACTGAGCCCTGCGTTGGAGCTTGAGTGTGCGCATCGGGCAACCAAGTGTGAAATGGAAACATTGGTACTTTGACCGCAAAGCCAACAAACATTCCGGCGAAAATCCAAATTTGAATGTTCTTTGCGATGCTGCCACTGTTTTCAATTAGGTATGGAATGCTGAAACTCTCCGCACCTGTTTTGAAAAATAGCGCCAAAAATGCGATCAGCATCAGCGCCGAACCGAACATTGTGTATAGGAAGAACTTGATTGATGCATATTGGCGTTGCTCGCCACCCCACACACCGATCATAAAAAACATCGGCAACAATACGAGTTCAAAGAATACGAAGAACAAAATCAAATCTTGAGCGATGAATGTTCCGGCCATACCGGTTTGAAGGACGAGCAAGAGCGAAAAGAAAGCCTTTGGCTTGCCGGGGCTCGGCACGTGATCGAGCGAATAAATCACAACCAATAAAGTGATGACCATGCTCAATAGATAAAGCGGAAGACTGATGCCATCGACACCAATAAAATACGAACTCTTAATGACAGAGATCCATTTTTCATTGGCAACAAATTGCATCTTTTCAGCCTGATTGAAATCAAACTTAAAAGCCGTATAGATACCAACTGCGAGCGTCGCAATGGACGTGACTAGAGCAACCAGTTTCACTGACTGGTCTTGGGCTTTTGGCATCAGCATCATTAGTACAACGCCAACCATTGGCAGGAATGTGCCGAGGCTCAGCAACCAGTTGTTCTCCTGCAACATGTTCATATTTCTATTCTCCCTTTTCCGACTAGTTACGTATTAATAATGACGAGGACGAGTGCAGCAACTGCGGCAGCACTAAACAATAGAGCTCCATATTGACTCACTTTGCCTGATTGAGTTGGTTGTGCAGCGGTGCCAACTGACTTCGTAAAAGTTGCCGAGTTATTTACTGTGCCATCGACAACACGTTGATCAATATTTCTATATACCCAACCGGAGAGTTTTTTTGTTGAGTTTGCTAAGCCATGCAGAATACCGTCCAAAATATTTTGGTTGAACCAATACGCCGCGCTCGCAATTGGATATGCAATGCTCCGAACAATAACTTTCTCGTAAAGGACATCCAAATAGTATTTGTTGACCAAGAATTTGTGACCGAGTCCGAGTACCTTCACGCGCTGTGTGAGCCCAACAAGTCGGCGGTCACGCTTGGTGAAGAGAAGCAAACTTAAAATCCACGAAAGTGCAGCACCTAAAAAGACTATGAACATCGACAAAATCGCTTTTGACCACTTGAACGGAGCGTGTTTTAGTTGCGGCGCATAACAAATGCCACTCTCAGGTGTAGCCGAGCCACAAACAGACTCTGAGTGTGATTCTTCTGCGCCTGGCGCCGTAATAATTAGCGCTTCACCAGGTCCACCTGAGTGAGTCACGCCAACCACTTCGACCGCTCGAGGCTCGACCCACAATTTCATTCGCTCCCAACTTTCACCAAATGGAGTCGCATTGAGAAAACCGGAACTAAGTGCGAGTACAGACAAAATCATCAACGGAACTGTGATCAGTAAGCCTGATTCGTGTGGTCCGTGAGATCCGCCAGAGTCGTGCGTTGCAGGTGAATCATGCGAATCATGCGAATCATGCGTTGCGTGTGCGTCATGCGAATCATGCGAATCATGCGAATCATGCGAGTTTTCGCCGGCTGATGCACCGCGCGGTTCACCAAAGAAAGTCAAATAAGTTGCTCGTGTCATATAAGCAGCTGTCATGAACGCACCAACGAGACCGATAATCATGAAGTTTGTGTAGCCATTATGTCCGACGTTGTCGATGATCTCGTCTTTAGAAAAGAATCCCGAGAATGGAAATACTCCGCACAACGCCAGAGTTGAAATAACCCAAGTAATAAATGTGATCGGCATAACTTTGCGCAATCCACCCATGTCACGTTTCATATCAAACGAATGATGCGATGCGCTATGACTAATTGAGCCAGCCCCTAAAAACAAACAGGCTTTGAAAAACGCATGAGTAAAAATATGAAACACCGCTGGCAACCAAGCTCCAGCACCAAGGCCGAGCATCATGTAACCAAGTTGCGACACTGTTGAATATGCGAGCACGCGTTTAATATCGTTTTGTACAAACGCCAGTGCCGCCGAAATCACAATTGTGATTGCGCCGATGATCATGATCAGGTTTCCGCCACTGCCAAGAATGTCTAACCCGACGAAAAATACGGGATACAAACGGGCGACTAAATAAACTCCGGCTACGACCATGGTCGACGAATGCAATAGCGAACTAACCGGTGTTGGGCCAGCCATTGCGTCAGGCAACCAAGTGTGCAATGGAAACTGGCCACTCTTACCAATACACGCGATAAATAGCGCAACAGCAGAAATTGTGATCACGGTACTATTCGGTTCACCCGAAAGGGCCCAAGCCGAGATTCCACGAATTGAGAAACCTGAAACACCTAGATGCTCTTGTGTCCAGTCGTTGGCCGAGAAATAAAGCATCGTTATACCAACAAGCAAGCCAGCGTCACCAGTGCGAACCGTGAAGAATGCTTTCAACGCTGCTTTGCTGTTTGCGTCGTCTTCCCACCAATGACCGATCAACATGAAACTGCACAAGCCCATGACTTCCCAGCCGAGTAAAAACAAGATCATGTTGTCGGCCAAAACCATCGCCAACATCCCACCAGAAAACAATGTCAGTGCCGCAAAGAAATGTGTATAACGGCGATCACCGCGAAGATACTCAAGTGAATAAATCTGCACAAGCGTAGAAATAAACGCAACGACTATTAAAACGAGAACCGAAAGACCGTCAATGTGTTGGCCGATACCGAAATCGAAACCACCACTGCGCCACCACGACCAAGATTTAATAACAGGTTCAACGAACTGCTCTTCTGTTGCGCTATTCGTGCGTTGAATCCATTGGTAACCGGCACCTGCGGCCAATACAAGAGACGAAAGCATTGACAGCACACCAAGTTCGCTGCCTTTCATTGGCAAGCGCTTACCAAACAAAATGATCAATGCAAATGCGATTACCGGCACAACAGGGATTAGCCATGCGTGTTCAAGAAACCATCCAGACACAAGTGGCGCAAGAACTTCAGATTCAGAGGCAAATAATTTCATCCGCGCATCTCCGAAAGGTCGTCAACTGAAATTGTTTTCTTATTGCGGTAGACGAGTAGAACTAGACCTAGACCGACACCGACTTCAGCTGCAGCAACCGCAATGATGTACAAGGCAAATACATGACCATCTGTTGAGCCGTTACGTAAAGCAAACGTCAACAAGTTGATGTTCACCGAATTTAAAATCAATTCGATTGACATCAACATCAATACAGCATTTTTACGAGCGACAACGCCATAGACGCCAATACAGAATAAAACTGCGGCCAAAAATAAGAACTGATTAACAAACATCTGGTCAGTCCTTTCTCGCCAAAACGATTGCGCCTACAACTGCCGCCAAAAGCACAAACGAAAGTGCCCAGAACGGCAACAAGTATGGACCGAAAATTTGATCGGATATTTCTTGAGTTGATACAACTGACGCTGTCTGGGGCAGTTTCTCATCGCCAAACGAACTAACGAGTGCCACGCTCATGGCGGCGAACATTACTAACCCAACAGGAATGCCGAGCTTCTTATAACTGTTGTTTAAGTCAGACTCTGTGCCGATTCTGGCTCGGGTAAGCATTGTGCCGAAAAGAAACAACACCATCACTGCACCTATATATACGAGTACCTGGGTAACAGCAACAAACTCGGCTGCCAACAAAATGTACTGGGCGGCCGCACCGGCGAGCACGACTACCAGCCAAAGCGCCGCATGCACGACATTGTTTGTTGTGACGACACGCAAGGCAGCGACGATCATCACAATTGCAATAATCCAGAAGCCGATGTTTTGTGCGATCACGATTTAGTAACTAAGCCTTTCAAATTTATGTTCATTTCTTCTTTTTATCCGCGCCAGCTTCGAGTTCTGGTGCTTCTGGGACTGTTTCCATCCACTCACTGAGTTTGGTTTTATCGTGCAACAGATCTGAGATATTTGGCTCGGAATATTCATACTCTGGGCTCCAGAACAGCGCATCAAATGGGCAGACTTCAACACAAATACCGCAGTACATACATAATGCATAGTCAATGTCGAAACGATCCAACAAATTAACTTGACGAGGTTTTCCCCCTTCGCGACGAGGTGGCGCGAGTTCTTTGTGCGCTTCAATATAGATGCACCAGTCCGGGCAAGAGCGCGAACACAACATGCATGAAGTGCAATTGTCTTGATGTAATGCGATAACGCCACGAGAACGAATCGGCGGGGTTTCTTTTTCGTGCGGATACTGCACGGTGTTTGAACCGTTGACAGTTGTTTTGAACAGCGTACCAAGAGTTACGCCAAGTCCTTTAACGAGTCCTGGAACTTTTGCCACTTAGAACACCACCTTTAAAATTGCTGTGACCATAATGTTGATAAGTGCAACCGGGATTAAGCCCTTCCACGCGAACCTTTGCAGTTGATCTTCGCGAAGTCGTGGATAGCTAAACCGAATCCACATGATAATGAACACGAGCAACATCATTTTCGTAAACATGATTAACGGACCGACAAAGTTCATCCAGTTGGCAACATCGTCAATTGATGTCCAACCGAACCATGTGAACGGCACTCCCCAACCACCAAGAAACAGAACTGAAGCAATCATCGCAAAAACACCGGCAGTGGCAAATTCTCCGATGAAAAATATTAGGAAACGAAAACCCGAATATTCGGTCATGTAACCAGAAACAAGTTCACTTTCAGCAATTGGCATATCAAATGGCGCTTGGGTGAGTTCTGCCTGAATTGCAATCATGAAAATAATGAAACCGAAAAACTGACTGATCACATAAGGATGACCAATTGCGTCGATGCCGAACATTGAACCAGTATTTTGGGCGACAACAATCTTCTGTAGATTCATTGTGCCTGCTTGAATGACGACACCCATTACTGCGAGCACCATCGGCAACTCGTAGGCGATTAACTGACCAGCAGCACGCAATCCGCCAAGCAACGAATATTTATTGGCACTTGACCAGCCGGCGATCAGAATTCCGAGAACTGAAACTGACGAAACTGCAAGCGCATAAAACACTCCTGTTTCGAAATCTGTGAACCATGCTTCAGGACCAAACGGCACAACGACGACGAGCAAAAACGTACTGAGCAAAACAATGATTGGCGCCATTTTGAAAATTCGTGCATCGGCGCGGTCTGGCACAATGTCTTCTTTTTGCAACCATTTGCCAACTTCGGCGAAAAGTTGCATCGAACCGTATGGGCCGGCTTCCATTGGCCCAAGGCGACTCTGCATGAACGACATCATCTTGAACAAAAATACATAAACAATTGTTCCTGCTGGAAGCAACACAGCGACCAATCCGCCCAGCACACGCAACAACGACTGTCCCCAATATGGGACTTCAGCCAACAATGCAAT
>WLFB01000074.1 GCA_009703975.1 Actinomycetota bacterium
TCGTGAAATATCCAGTTGCAAGAAGTCGGTCAAATCGATTTCGCGACAACTTTGCAATCACCCAAACCCGCCAACAGATGATCGCAAAAATGGCCAAAACAACAAAACCACCAAGCATGCCGAACTGTTCACCAATTGCAGAAAATGGAAAATCTTGAAACTGAACGGGGATAAATGCGCCATTCGTTAGTGGCCCTTGCAAAAAGCCCTTACCGAAAAAACCTCCACTGGCAACTGCACGCTTAGCAAAGCGCACCTGCAAAACAATTCTCTGCAGTGAAGGCTCGTTTGAGTCTTGATTAAGCCAAGCATCAAATCTTCTCAATTGATATTTGTCGACGATTCCGGAAACTGCGAAGGCAATGGCTGAAACCCCAGCCAAGAGCGTAAACATTACGACCCACAACCGCTTGGCACCTGAGAGCAAAAGAATGCCGACAACCCCTGCAACAAGAACAGTTGCCGAACCTAGATCAGGTTGTGCCAAAATAAGAATAAATGGCAAAGATAAAATCAAGACAGCGACGACCAGTTCATGATAATTAATTTGGTCTCGCGCCGCATCAGATGTGTAGGCCGCAATCAAAATTAAAACAGTTACTTTTACTAATTCGGCAGGTTGAACCGAAATAGGGCCTAAGTCAAAAGACAATCTCGCTCCACTGCTCACCGCACCGATTACAAGAACAAGTACCAGCAAAAAAATCGAGCCAGCATACAAATACACTCCGCGCTCACGAATCAAATCATGTCCGAGAGCCATAACTACGAACATCAATACGGCTGCAAACAGAACAAAAAATACCTGACGTTGCACATAAAAATATTGATCGAAGCCTTGGTTCAAGAGTCGCTGTCTGGTCGCTGAATAAACGGTGAACAAACCAAAGATGCTCTGCAAAGTCACTGCTGCCAATAAAATCAAATCAATGTTCTTCCAGACTGAGGCAACGTCATACGTTTGCCTGAACCATTGAGAATTTTTAATTTGAGGTATGAATCTTGACATTGCTACTCGCGAACATCCGAAGCGCCACTGACAAGACAAAGTGGGTTACGCAACCGAACTGGTTGAGCAACAATATTGCTTGCTTTGTCTAATGGGTCAGCTGGCAGAACGACGTCGTATTTGTAGCCGCCATTGAGTGCAGTAAAAATACACTTGACCACTGGTGCTGCTGCTTGAGAGCCGTAACCAGATTTTTCTAGGTATGCGAAAATCGTATACGGATGATTTGAATCCAAACTGTAGGCCCCGAAAGCCGAAGAGTCGTTCCATGGCAAGTTGTTTAAACCCTGAACTGTTCCAGTCTTTCCAGCGATTGGCAGAGCTGCATAATTATAGTTATTAAACAAATTCTCACCTGTTGTCTTGTGATAATAATCAAATGTGACACCAGGTCCGGTTATCGCTCTCGCCATGCCTTTAACAATCGGTTCTCTAATTCTTTCTGTCATTTCAATTCGTCGCTTTGGAGAAATTGGCACCAGGTTTTTAACAACTTGAGTTGTCGTCAAATCGGCAAAACCCGGCCGCGCATCTACAGTTCCGGGGGCAAGAAGCGAAACGGCAACTCGTGGCTCATAAACACGACCGCTATTTGCGATTGCCGAATACGCAACAGTCATTTGCAATGGCGTTACCGACAATAAGCCCTGACCAATCGCAAATAGGACTTGGTCACCTACGTAATAGGCCTCACCAGCCTCCTGTGTAATAACTCCCAAATTTGCCATCCGCTTTTTCAATTCTTTACTCGGAATTGTCCCCGCGTATTCATATGGCAAATCAATATTTGTCGGAGAACCGAGTCCAAATTTTCGAATTTCTTGTTCCAAAACAGGCGCATAGCCGCGCTCGGTGAGAATTTGTTCCCCGATTTTGTAGAAGAAAGTATCGCTTGAAACTGCTATTGCTGATTCAACATTTACTTTGCCATAACGGCAAGGAAGACCAGTTGAAAGACAAATTGCATTTCTGAAAACACATTTAACTCCATCTTGGCATCTATCTTCAGGGATACTCTCAAGTTTGTAAGTTCCGCGGTCGTCGAAGGTGTATTGATCGCCGTTCGGCAACTGCCCGCTCGCAAGTGCCGCGTAGGCGACGAGTGGCTTGAAAGTTGATCCCACGTTATACCGACCCGATATCGCACGATTTACAAGTATTGATAAGTCTGGATCGTCTGTTCTCGGAAACAATTGTGAGAATTTATCTTTTGGTAGTCCTCCGTCGAACCAACGTAAATCGAACCGTGGATACGATGCCATCGCAATCACTCGCCCATTGTTGTGATTCATCACTACTACTGATCCAGCAGGAGCTTTGTAATAATTTATTTCGTCGTAGCGAGGGTCAGGCGTACCGTCGGGCATTTTGACTTGCCCTGCCTCGACACGACGACGAACAAGCAATTGCGTTTCAAGTGCCTGTTCAGCGAATTGCTGAACATCTAAGTCAATTGAAAGTTGTAAATCGTTTCCTGTGACTGGTTCAACTCGCTCGACGAGCTTAAGAATTGTGCCTACAGCATCTACCTCGTAGCGGACATAACCTGGCGTGCCGCGTAATTGAGGTTCGTAAGTTTGTTCGACTCCGTATTGCCCAACTCGTTCATTGGGGTCATAGCCGATCGATTTGTAATAAAGCAGGTCATCCTTGAGAATCGCACCCATGTAACCCAAAATATGACCACCTAAAGCCCCATATGGATAGTTTCGTCGCCATTCTTCGCGAACATAAATTCCGGGGTAATCCTCG
Source organism: Actinomycetota bacterium (assembly GCA_009703975.1). Classification (GTDB taxonomy): domain Bacteria; phylum Actinomycetota; class Acidimicrobiia; order Acidimicrobiales; family Ilumatobacteraceae; genus BACL27. The sequence goes on from WLFB01000074.1 coordinate 2,762, forward strand.
ACTCGTTCCATTAGATAAAGCGCCAATTCTTCTGACACACCTTCACGCAACGGAATCGCTTCAAACGGACCGTAACGCTCATCAAGCATTCGTTTAATCAATACTTCAACCGGAACATTAAGCGGGCCCGAAAGACGTTGCGCCAACTCGTTTCTTTGCGCAGATTTGCGCACAACCGAGTGATCAATCGTGACAACAAGCGTTCGCCGGTTATCGGCGATTACTCTTCCTGCTGAATCAAAAATCCGACCACGTTCGGGCAACAAATTAATAGTTCTTGATCGCACTTTCCCGATGATCACCTCAACATCTCGAGATGCGACTGCTTGCAAAAACCAGAGCCTCGCACCCAAAATACTAAAAAAAGCAATTCCTACAAAACCTAAAATCATTAGTCGCTTCGGCGCTCGACCGAAATTCTGCATTGACATTATCTATCTATCTTTCTTTCGCTCGCTTAGCGTCCAGCGTGTAATAATTAAGAATCCTGGAGAGAGACCAACATTAATCGCTGCCACGACCGCGATAATCGTTAGCAGACGAAGCTCAATCACTACACCTAACCCAACCATTGCCTGAGCTATCAGAACATAAATTTCGCCAATTAGAGAAGCGAACGCTACTGATACAAGCCGTAGCCACCAAATTGGATTCGGAAAAAAATATAAATATAAACCTGCAGTAGCGCCTGTGACACCAAGTGTGATTGACCCTAAACCTGCTGGAGTTGACACCACGAAATCAAACATCAATCCCGCGACCAATCCGACGATTGCCCCAATGCTGATACCGAACTGAATACCTGCACATATAACGAAAAGTAGAATTATTTGACCTGCGACACCGAATGGTCGAAGATCTTTGAACAAAGTTGTCTGAAGAGCCAGCACGAAGAGGAGCACGAGAACTAAACGCGTCCAACGACTTGCCAAAACTATTAAAAGTTGATTCAAGGAGATTTCTTCTCAGTGATTGGTTGATACAGCAAAATGCGAACAAATGATAAATTCGTCAGCTCGGCAGCGATTTCAACTTCTAGTAACGGACCGGCTGAGCCAACTCTTTCGACTACCCGAGATACAACGCCTATCAAAACGTCAGGTGGTGCGAGGCTGCGCGAACCACCTGCTGTCACTATCGGTACACCTGCCTCAATCGAACCAAATCGCAATGAGTTGTCTATAAATCTCACGGTCGGTTGACGTGTCGGTCCGTTGCCTTGGATCACTCCTGTTTCTCTAACGTCAAGATCGCTCGCCAATGGAATTGTGATCGACGTCAATCCTTGGGGTGCAGCTGGCAATGTTGTCACAACCGCTGTGAATCCTGCAATCGGGATTGTCGTTGTTGTAGTTGTTGTAGTTTCTGCATCAGGAGTATTTGAAATCGGTTCTAGTGGAACGGCAGTTGAAGTCGTGACACTGGTAATGCCTAACACAGTTGACTCAGTTGTCTTTCGACCAGTGCTGACAACTTTTACAGATATCGAGAAATCAGGGTCTGTGATCAGCATCACAAACGAACGGTTATTGAAAACTTTTGTAATTCGCCCGATGAGTCCTGCGGCATTAAGAACTGGCATACCGACCCGAATACCACTCTCGGCACCTTGATTGATTTCAATTTTTTGTGAAAAACTCGTTGGCGATTCTCCGATTACTTGTGCCGTAACTGCGTTGATTCCCGCCAAAGTAGGTAACCCGTTTAATGCAAGCAACTCTTGTGATAAACGAACTGAAGCTGCAGCGGCAACCGTAGCGCCCTCTTGCTGTGCGACCTGCTGTCTAAGCAGTGAATTTTCGTCTAGCAACTCGTTGTAGTGAGTCACTCCGTACCATGCGTTTCCGATGGGTCGCGTGATCACCCTGGCAACGCCCTCGACTGGGTAAAACAGAGTTCCAAAAGCTGACCTTAAACCCGCGACTTTAGGTGAGTCTTGCAAATCAAGTGTGACCAACATAATCGAAGTCAACGTCAACAAAATAATTGCTCTCCGCTGAGTCGAGTTTTTAGAAGCCATTAAAAGAAAAACCTTTCGTATTGCACTTCACTTTGTCTATTCTTCGCCTTGAGGTGATGATCCTTTGATTGCGCCAAGATTGTCAAGTGAATATCCAGCTCCCACAATCACCGACAATAATGGCTCCGCTGGGATGAACGCTTGAATTCCGGTTTCGTGGGTGATGCGCTCTTGCAAACCTGCGAGCAAGGCACTGCCACCTACGATATGCATACCATTGCTGATTACGTCGGACGCTAATTCAGGTGGTGTTCGCTCAAGAGTTTTTTTGATCGCATCGATAATTTTGTTCACACCATCATCAAGAATCTCTCTGATTTGTTCAGTCGTTACTTCTTGCGTTCGTGGTAAACCAGTCGCAACATCGCGTCCACCAACGTCACCAACAATTTCTTCTGTAAGCGGCCAAGCCGAACCCAAATGAATTTTCACTTCTTCAGCTGTATTTTCGCCAATATCTAATTTAAATATTCTTTTAAAACCCGCCACAATAATATTATTAAACTCGTCGCCACCGATACGCACCGAATTCTCAGTGACAATGCCACCGAGAGAGATAACTGCAACTTCAGTAGTGCCACCACCGATCACAACAACCAAGTTTGCACTTGGCTCATAAAGCGGTAAACCTAAGCCAATTGCCGCGGCGATTGTCTTTTCAATGACTTCAACCGGGCGTCTGGCGCCAGCAAACTCAGCTGCATCTTTAAACGCGCGTCGTTCAATACCTGTTAGTTCTGATGGAACTACAACAAGTAACGTTGGTTTGCCCCAGCGACTTGTCAAAACGCGTTGAAGAAATTGTTTAAACATTTGCTCGCACAGATCAAAGTCAACAATCACGCCATCTTTAACAGGTCGCACGAGCCTGAGATTTTTTGGGGTGCGTCCACGCATCCGTTTTGCTTCGTGGCCAACAGCAACTACCAAGCCACTTCGATTATCAACCGCCACCATTGTTGGTTCGTTCAGTACGAGACCTTGACCTTTGACGAAAATCAGAGTGTTAGCAGTACCTAAATCTACTGCGATGGCTCTACTCATTGAGAGAGGATTTCCTCCCGCCATTTTAGGAATTTTTCTTATCGCTACCTGGGAAAAATATTTCTAATTCTCTGGCTGCTGATTCTGCAGAGTCGCTACCGTGCACAAGATTTTCAGTAAATAAAGTACCCAAGTCTCCACGAATTGTGCCTGGTGCCGCAGCCCGCGGATTAGTCGCACCCATCATTGACCTAACGATCTCCCATGTGTCTTGAGGACCTGAAAGTGCAAGAGCGACAACGGGACCTCGCGACATAAACGAAACTAACTCGGCGTAAAAGCCCTTACCTTGGTGCTCTTCGTAGTGGCGAGCAAGGATATTTGAATCTAAAGTACGCATTTGCATTGACGAGATAGCCAAGCCTTTGGCTTCGAAGCGACGGATAATTTCACCTATCAGGCCACGCTCTACTGCGTCAGGTTTTAAAAGTACAAGTGTGCGATTTGACATCCCTTCAGGATAAAGGATGTTCTAGTGGCTCGCACGTTATGGGTGTTTAGTGGCTCTGCTCAAGAGAAACGGCCGTGCAGCGCTAACAATATAAAGAGACCCGGCAACGAGCACAGCATCTTGCGATTGCGCCATTTTCAAAGCGGTCTCACATGCTGATTCAACTGTTTGGGCCACGATCACTTCTTTACAACCGATTCGATGAGCAACTTCAGCCATTTCGTTTGCAGGCAAACCTCGCGGCGATGGCGGAGTGCAAGTAATCACAATATCA
>WLFB01000075.1 GCA_009703975.1 Actinomycetota bacterium
AAGTTCAATGTTCAAGGTGACGGTGGGCGGTTGCCGGCCACGATTGCGACACCACTATCAGTTGTAATACTCGAACTTTTGCAAAATGCAGTCGACCATGGGTTTCCCGAGGGCAGCGCAGGTGGATCAGTTCTTGTGTTACTCAGTCACGATGATGAATCATTAAATATTCGAGTGACTGACAATGGTCGCGGCTTAAGTAATGACTTTGATATCAAAGCTGCTACTGGTTTGGGTTTGTCAATAGTTCGAACACTTGTGACTACTGAATTGGCAGGCACGATTCAGATGCGACCAGCTTTAGTTGACGATTCGATTGGTGAACTCAAAATCGCGTCCAATGGCGCAGGAACTGTCGTTGATCTAAAAATACCGTTTGTCGGCAATTAATTATTTTTCTGTGCGCTTAAATTGAGGCAATTAACGAATTAGGCGAGCAGGCGAGAGTTTCGTCGCTCAGCTGCACGCTGGCGTCGAATGTCTCGACGCTCATCTTCTGACATGCCGCCCCAGATACCCCAGTCTTGGTTTGTTTCAAGTGCAAAATCAAGACACTTTCCGCGAACTAAACATTCATCACAAACAACTTTGGCTTCTGAAATTTGTACAAGCGCGTTGCCAGTTGTGCCAACCGGAAAAAACAATTCTGGGTCGGTGTCTTTACAAGAAGCTTCTCGCCTCCATGAATAATCTGCGGATCCAAGGGCAAGGCTTGTTGCGAGAAAAGACATTTGTTACTCCCCCTAAACTCAAAGAACTTTTAAATCTGTACTTACTGCGCTCAGACTAGAGAACAATCAGAGCGTTAGCAATGAAAAAAGAAAATATTAAAAAGTTTTTATTTGGAGTAACTCGCGAACCTTCTCTTGTAGCCTGCGGGCGTGACCCAAGTTCTGGCACACCGTGGTGCTTCTAAGGTCGAGCAAGAGAATACAACCTTGGCATTTCGTCGAGCCCTTGAGATGGGGGCAGATGCGGTTGAACTAGACGTACGCCGTTGCGCAACTGGAGAACTAATCGTTCACCACGATGCGAAGTTGAGCGATAGTCGGGCAATTATTGCGACCAAAAAAACTGATTTGCCGGTCCACATTCCGACGTTAAGCGAGGCGTTAGACGCATGTGGTTCGATGTGGGTAAATATTGAGATAAAAAACGACTCAAGTGAGCCAGACTTTGATCCAAGTGAGCAAATTACTAATGAAGTAGTTGAATTCTTGAGGCAACGTGGATCGATTGAAAAATGGCTAATTTCATCGTTTCGTCGCGAAACAGTTGACACAGTGCGAAAGCTTATGCCAGAACTCAAAACTGCTTGGCTGGTGATGACTGTTGATAATGCCGAGCTTGAAATCGTTGCGAAACAAATGGCAGAACAAGGGCACTGCGCAATTCATCCATGGGTTAAATCGCTAACCGAGCAACTTGTTATTACTTTTCACAAGCATGGTTTAAAAGTCAACACTTGGACATGTGACAATGCATCGCGGATGAAAGAACTAGTTGACTGGGGAGTCGACGGAATCTGCACCAACGTGCCCGACCTCGCCCTGGAAGTCCTCAACACGCCCCGCTAATTCAGAATTCTTGCGTGCCTGTCGGCTGAGAACATAAAGTCCGGACAAGCCGAATGCAAGTTGGATCGCGACAACATGTCTTGGGTGGTAGCCACCTCGCGAGAAGTCATACGGAATTTGTGGCACAAAGTAAGCCAATGGAAAAATCAAGACCACCCAAATTTTGATGCCAATATCTCGTAGCTTGATGGATCGAATAACTGCGAGCAACCATATCAAGTCAAGTGCCCAAAAAGCTAGCGAGCGAGGACTGGGTGGCCAACCATAATTGAAAGTCACGACTAGTTTGTTAACAAATATTGTTCTGGCATTTTTGTCACTAAAAATATCCAGAAGCGCCGAGTAACTGAAATCGCTGCTTGGGACACCAGTAACTGAGAACAAGACGAACTCGCCACCGTAATACAGATTATGGATCAGACAAAGACTCATAGTTGCGGCGAAGACGATGAGAAGTTGAACACGATCTAACATTTTTTTCAAATTCTTGCCCGTAGCGAGATCCGATTGAATGAGCAAAAATAAAAAAAGTGCTCCAAAGGCTTGGTTAGGTCTGAATTGTGCTGTCAGGGCAGCCATAATTGTTGCAATAATTGCCACCGGTTGTGAAATACTTCCACGAAGGATTACACCAAAGGTGACAAAAATTAGAATCCATGTTGGATACTCGCTTGATGGTGCAATGGCAAATGAAAAAAATATTTGTTCAGTGAACATCACAAAGCATGCAACAATAAACAATGTAATTAATTGCTGCTCACGCGAACCAGAGAAGTGCTTGAGAGCTTGGCGAGCAGTGAACACCGCGGCAGTGAGTGCGCTGACGCCCATCAAAATGCCGAGCAGGACATCGTTTTCGCCAAAAAGTAGGTGCTGAATGAACACTAAGTATCGCGTTGCAGGTTGAAAGTAGAAAAGATCTTCACCACCGTTTAGAGAAGCATCAATAAAGATTCTTCGACCATATCCTTGAGCAACAAACCAGTCACTATCACGCCCACGAAAGAGTTGGAAGCCCCACCACGGGGCATCAGCGAGGCCCATAAAACGTCGAGCCATGTAGATGGTCGGTCCAACGACGACCGCCAAAATGCCTGGGAGTGCCCCAATTAAGTTAAAAGATTTATTGAGGCGCAATGAATAGGCAATCAATAATCCGATCACTATTGGGATGACAGTTGAGTTGTAACCCCACCACGAAAAAGGCACGTAAGTAAGGATCAGGTTACTGAGCAAACACAAAACTAAAAGCCTTGTTAACTCGCGCGAATTTCGCTTTAACACGAGTATTAATACAACTAAGTTCAAGAAAGTTCCTAGAAACACGAAAAGATCCAGAAAAGTAAAAGCGATGACTGTCAGTCTTGAGTTTTTTGTCAACGCAGGAATTAATGGCGGCGCATCGTTTGTGTCTATCGAGAACGTCGCAAAGTCAATTGAGGCTGGATTGCCTGGTTGATTGGCAGGAGCAATCTCAGCATTTGTAAAAAAAATTGAGGTACTTTGTGTTTGACTTATTTTTCCGATTGGGATGATTTGCCCGTCAGGATATGTTGCAAAAAGTCCGAAGTGTTTATTCTTTTTACTTAAGCCGATGTCGTGAACTGCGAAGTCGAAGCCGGAAAGTGTGTAATTCTTGTCGCCGAATGCTTTCGCTACGTCTGGTCGTGGTGATGGCGTGACGAACGCAATTGTTTCGTCGGCCTGATCACGAATCTCAATTGTGGACGGCGCCTGTCCGGTGTCTTGATTTATTGCCCAGCCGCGAATATTCAGAGTCGAGTTAGCAATCAGGCCGTTCTCGCGTATTGGCTTTCCGACAAAAAGTTGAGCCCACGGTCCACGGATGGGAGGCTGTCGGTCAGGAATTTCTGAAATTTCAAGGTCTGCAAATTTGTAGTCGAATTGTATTTTATGGGTACCTTTTTTGACCGGAACGAGGATTATAGATTTTTGTTCATATGAGATGGCAGAAGTGATGTTGTCGTCAATCAGGACAGATATTTCGCCGACAAATTGAATTGGTATAAACGAGTCATTCTTGACTTTTATATATGAAACGAATTTTGCCGTGAAGGGAAACCGATCTAGCCATTGTGGGTCAAATCTTGGAAACTCGTTGACGAACGGAAGCCGCCAAGTTGTTTCAGATGCGCCAAGATTTCCGGCTATTCGCGAAGGCCCGAAATTGATTACCGGCTCCATTCTTGTGATTTGATCAAGCCCAGTTATGCGGGCATCTTTGATAAAAGGTGCCTCGAATGATTTCTCACATAGGACTTCTTGCCGTGGTGGAGAGTAAATGCTTCGATAGCACGATTCAAAACCATCTCCATGGGGTGCCAAAACGAAAGTAAAGAATTTCAAAATAATTGCGGCAATAAGGATTGTGTTGATCCACCGTTTAGTAAGGCCATGGTTTAACGAAAGCGCAATTCGAAAATGGTTTCGGAAATTGCGTGAAAATAAAATACTAGAAGAGATAGCAATTACGGCAAATTCGCTTTTTGAACTAAACGGCAAACCGTCAAATCTCAAAAATCCGGAGCCGGGTATTGCCAGAAATGTGAACCACAGAATCCAAGTTTGACGAAGTTTTACCACGACCCTTGAATAATAACCGCTAGACGATTATTGGTTTGACGAGGCGCAGTGCGTCAGGACAGTGCTCAATGTGTAATGAAATTTGCTCGCCGAGATAATCGCCATCAAGTTGATACGGAAATGGCGCAGGGAAACTAATTTTTATATCTTCGACATCTGTTTGTATGTCAACACCAGACGAAACGCTGATGCCTTCGGTGCGTATTGCTTGCAACATCGTGTTCACCATGTGCGGTGTAGTCAGTTTTCTAAAAGTGATTGCGACAAGTTTCTTGTCAAGTGATGCAGCAGCCGATAAGTTCACTGGTTTTTTGCCAATGTACGTGTATGGGTTCGAATTGAGAACAATTGTCAGATAACCATTTGGTATTTTTCGTCCATCAATTTCGACATTGAAGTGCGGAAACTTGCGGTCGTATGTTGCAAACCATGCTTGCATCGTAGAAAATGCAAATAACGGCTGGCCGATAATCCTCTTGAGTGAAGCCCTGCGCTCAACAAGTTCAACAACTGCAGCGTCGAATCCGATACCTGCATGAAAGCAAAAGTAGCGACCGTTGGCGCGCCCCAGACTTATCGGGTGAATGTTGCCATGATCAAGGCCAGCGCTGAATTGCTGTAGGGCAGCGACCGGATCGTTGGCTGCTCCGAGACTGCGCACAAACACATTTGTTGATCCACCAGGCAACATCATCAGAGCCGTATTGCTTGTGGCCAGTCCAGTGGCGACTTCGTTGAGAGTTCCGTCACCACCGAAAGCTACGACTACTTCGACACCTCGTTGAGCAGCGTCTTGGGCGAATCGCGTCGCGTGACCGCGTTCATTGGTTTCAACAACCTGAACGCTGTGATGGCGTGAAAGGTATTGATGTACGGCCACCGTGTTACGCGGAGTGACACTGGATGCGAACGAGTTCACAATGAGCAAGATCTGCAAGATCATTTACGGTATCAGCGATTTATGATGAGATTTTGGTGTGGTTGTTGGTGAGTTTTGCGGTAAGAATATGAACCATGAATATCGTCGTATGCGTAAAGCAAATCCCAGACCCAGCCAGCCCAGGCGCCCTTGATGCGTCAACACATGCATTAAAGCGTGAAGGCAAATTAATTCTTGATGAATCTGACGCTTACGGCGTTGAGATGGCGTTGCAACTTGTCGCAACAGCCGGCGCAGGAGAAGTAAACATTGTGTCAATGGCGCCGAATGGCGAAACTTCCGGAATGCGCACGGCGCTTGCGATGGGCGCTGCAAAAGGTTTGCTTGTTAGCGATCCGGCACTTGCAGGCTCGGATGCGTTAACTACAGCGAAAGTTTTGGCAGCGGCGATTACGAAACTTGGTGGTGCTGATCTTGTTATTGCTGCAACTGAATCATCAGATGGTTATACCGGCACTGTGCCAGAGCAAATTGCCGAAGTTCTAGGTTTGCCTTCAGTGACTTTTGCGAAGAAAGTAAAAATTGAAGGTTCAGTTTTAAAAGTTGATCGACAAAGCGAGTCTGGTTATGACGAAGTTGAATGCACACTTCCTGCAGTAATCAGTGTTACGGCCGGTGTAGTTGAGCCGCGTTATCCAAGTTTCAAAGGAATCATGGACGCAAAGAAGAAGCCACTCGATGTTGTTACTGCTGGCGATCTTGCCGTCACGCCAACAGGCTGGGCTGGCGCTGGTCAAAAAATTGTCAATGTCACTCAAGCCGAAGCGCGTAAAGCCGGCGAAGTTATCGAAGATGATGGTGAAGCGTTTGGCAAAATTGTCGCGTTTCTTGAAAATTTAAAGTTGATCTGAAAATTCTGATAGCAGCCCATAGTAGAAAGACAAAAACTAATGACAATTAACAACATTTGGGTATTCGCGCAGGGCACAGGTGGCGTTGCAACAACCGGAACACTCGAGTTGCTGACCAAGGCCCGCTCTCTCTCAAGCAAAGTCACAGCATTCGTCGGTGGTGACGCAAGTGCATTCGCAGCATCACTTGGTGAGCATGGCGCTACAAAGATTTACGCAACGGGAGACCTCGCCGGCAAGTTGCCAGGCGTCGCACTTTCTGCAGCGATAAAAACGATTATTGATGGTGGCGATTCACCAGATGTGATTATGTTTCCGCAAAATTATGAGGGTCGTGACACAATTGCACGGCTTTCGGTGAAATTGAATCGCACAGTGTTGACGAACAGCATTGATATTGCTGACTCGGGTGACGGTGTTGTCGCAACGACGCCAGTTTTTGGTGGAAACATTTTGGTTGAAACAGTGTTTACGGGGCCAGGGCCACACCTAGTTTCATTTCGTCCAAAAAGTTTTGTTGCAGAGCCTGC
>WLFB01000076.1 GCA_009703975.1 Actinomycetota bacterium
CGACCTGCAATCGCATCGGGCGTGTTTGCTGCAGCGACGGCTTCGTCTCTAGTTGAGTTTCGTTTTTCAGGTGCATCACCAATCAAATTAATGAAACTATGCAAGCGTGGATCTAAGCGTTCGCTGTTTTTGTATTTGTTATTCATAATTTTTCTTTCTGAATTTTAAATATTTATTGTTTTGGTGCTGTTGATTTTTTATCTGGTGTTAGTATTTTTTTATGGCTAACAAAGTTTCAAAACCGAATGCCGTAAATAAATTATTTTCCGATGACGAGGCTTCGTTTTGGATTCCATTGGTAGAAATTTCTGCTGATCTTGTTCGCGTGATTGACAAACAAACGAAATCGAAAATGCAGGTGCACACGAATTTCGCAGAGGCGGCACTTCTGGCATATCTCGCCGGTGTTTTTGAATCTGGCATGTCAATGACAGAACTTTCCAACAGACTTAATTTGTCGGCAAGCCGTGTTACGCGAATTATTCAAGACATGGAAGCCAAAGGTTTGGTAACTAGAAATCAGTCGAAACTTGACAAAAGAAGCAATATCGTTCAAATCACCAAAGTCGGTGTTGCTCGATTGAACGAAGATGGTCCTGTGCATATTGACACGGTCCGCGAGATTGTGTTCAGCAAGTTGAACGAGGTTGAAATGAAAACGCTGGCGAAACTTCTCGTTCGTATTAGACAAAGCCTTGCTGAAGTCGACCATAATCTGACCTAATTAGCCACTCGGCTGAATGCCGGTGGTTCCCATTTGCCGGTGAGCGCGTCATTCGAAGGCCCGTAAAGTCTTATCGTCGCAGTGACTAAGCCCTTGACAGTCGGAATCCAGTTTGATTCCGGAAACTGATCAGTTTTTATTGGCCCTAAATAAATATCCAATGAGCCATCTGAACCATATTCGAGATTGTCACAACTTCGCAGACCGAATCTTCGCAACTCATTTGGGATCATGAATCCGTCACGGTCGTAAACCGTTAATGACCAAAAGAACCTTGCCGGTGGTATCTGATCTTTTTCAAAGTGGATTGAATACATATTTTCGCCGTCAAGTTCAAGGCGCTCATCTTGGGGCGCGAAACTCGCATAGACGCTGTCTTCAGGGGGGTTCGCCGCAAGACCAAATTTGGCAATGATTGCGCGAGTCAAATAGTTATTGGCATAGGTTCCAATGTTGTCTAGTGCGATGCTCCATCCGCTCGTTGTTTGTTTGTACGAATTTGAGACGCTAGTTATTGCTAGTGCGGCACGCTTTGGGGCTTGATCAATTGCGGCCTTTGCATCTGCTGTTTGATTTTCGTACATAAATAATTCGCCAACATTAAACCCAAGCGATCTAAGTCGAAATGAGATAGAGCCATCAGTGAGGTGAACACCCTGTTGTGCAATCAATCTTGATGCCAGTTCAAAAAACTCAGAACCCGAAAGTTTTGCAGCTTGCTCAACAGGTGGAATGTTGGCGGCAAAAGTTATTTCTTGGTTTGTACTTTGAACTTCGTCTGGGTGATCATATTTAATGATCACCCCATCTTGGTGTTGGTGTGCATCTAAGAGATCTGTTTTTCCGTTCGTGTAGGTTCGACCAATAATCCAAGTTGTTGGTGTCGGAGATTTAATCAGAAAGTCAACATCATCAGACTTGACAGCAGTGTCTGATGCTGCAGCAATTCTCAACCGCACCATTTCGTTGCCAACCGTGCGGCTGCCGATCACCGCATAGGTGTCTGTCCACATATCAAGAAACTGATACATATAAAACCGCAACTGAGATTTCGCTATTGTCATTGTCGCTGAAGTTTTTGACAGATCTAGCCACGCCCCCGAGGCAAGTGTGTCAATATTTGTTCGAGCTACCGATCGCCACTTGTCATTTGCGAGGGTTCGGCTATGTGATAGTAGGTTTGCGTCATGTTGGCTTCGAGTTTTTGCCGCATATTGCTGACGAGTGATCTCCATTACGACGATTGGGTAGACGTATATATATGTCTCGGTCGCAACCTCAATCGGGTCAAAATTTGACATCTTGAGAAACATAACATATACTTGCTTCTGCAAGCAAATAAATCTCGGGTCTTGGGGGCTTTTTTGAAAAGCGATGAGTCAGCAGTTGAATCGAACGCCGACCTTGTCATACCCCAAGTTCAAGCGGTCAAGGTCAGGCGAAATTCAGTCACGCTGATTATCCGCTTAATAGTGCCTGTCTTAATTGTTGTCGGATGGACTCGACTTGCGGGGTCAGACATGTTGCCAGAAAACACAATGCCGACACCCGTCGAAGTGTTTCGCCAGTGGACACTGTTGTGGCAAAACGATTCTCTATTAAGCCAAATTGGTACGTCGTTGCGTAGATCACTGTCGGGGCTTTTGATTGGCGCATCTCTAGGTTTTGTTCTCGGATTATTTTCTGGACTAACCACTCTTGGCGAAGAGTTGATTGATGCGCCGCTGCAAATGTTTCGGGCAATACCTTTTATCGCACTCACACCATTATTTATTTTGTGGTTCGGTATTGGAGAATCTCCAAAAATAATCTTAATTTCTCTTGCAACTTATTACCCGATGTATGCCAACACTTCGACTGGTGTGCGAAACGTTGACAAGAAAATTGTCGAGTGCGCATCTGTCTTCGGTCTTAGTCGCAAACAAACTGTTCGCAAAGTTGTGATCCCACTTGCTCTTCCAAATATTTTCACAGGGCTAAGACTTTCAATGGTGATTTCGATTTTGGCACTGGTTGCTGCCGAGCAGATCAATGCACAATCAGGCATCGGAAATTTGCTTTTGAGATCGGCAAACTATGGCCAAAATTTTGCGGTCTTTGCCTGCGTGATTATTTATGCACTCGCAGGACTTTTCGCAGATTTATTGATTCGTGTTGTTGAGCGCTACACATTGCGGTGGCGCGCTGGAGTTTCGGTTAGATGAGTACTCAAACACTGGCTGTTCAGGTAGATGGCGTTACTAAAGCGTTTAATTCTGGTGCTGAAACTCATATCGCACTTGACGATATAAATTTCTCGATGAACGCGGGAGAATTTGTTGCACTTGTCGGCAAGAGCGGAAGTGGAAAGACGACACTATTACGACTGTTGTCTGGACTAGACAGCCCTAATCAGGGGACTGTTCGGGTTCCTAAAATTCGCACCGTTGTTTTTCAAGAACCACGTTTAGTTCAGTCAATGAAGGTTTGGCAAAATGTTGCGCTGGGTCTACCAAAGGGTGATGGTTCAAAGAGTGACGCGCTAAATGCGCTGGGCGAAGTTGGGCTTAGTGCATTGGTCAATAAATGGCCGGCAACTCTTTCTGGTGGTGAGGCACAACGTGTCGCACTGGCTAGGGCACTTGTGCGCCGCCCGCAATTGCTGTTGCTTGATGAGCCTTTCGGTGCACTTGACGCATTGACACGATTGCAAATGCAAGATCTCATTACTCAACTCTGCGACAAGTATCGACCTGCAACTTTATTGGTGACACACGACGTTGACGAAGCGATTGTGCTTGCCGATCGAGTCGTTGTACTAAATAACGGAAAACTTGATATTCAAGTTGAAGTTACATCCGATCGGCCGCGCCAAATTGGTGGTCCAAAATTTGTCGAACTTCGTTCGACTTTGCTTCAGGCGTTAGGGGTTTCTACAGGGTTATAGACAAATTATTAATTAATGAATAGATGAATAGATAAATAGATAAATAGATAAATAGATAACAGCGAAAATCAAATCAAAACACAAAGGGGACAAATAATGAAGATCGGAAATCGTAAGGTCAAACTTGCAATGAGTTTGGCGATAGTAGCGGCGATCAGTATGGGCACAGTTAGCGCCAATGCTGCATCGTCGGCACCTAAAGAAGTTGACTTGTCTGGGTATACCTTGACAGTTGCCGACTCGGGTGGCTTGTTCAAAGTTATGTGTGCCGCATACTCATGCGACACAGGTGCAGATTACAAAATCAACTGGGTAACTTTTGCAACCGGACCTGAAGCACTTGCAGCAGCTGTCGGTGGATCAGTTCAGATGGCTTCTACGGGAATGGCTCCAGCAGTTTTTGCAGCGGCAGCTAAGCAGCCAGTAAAAATTGTTGCAGTAACTGCTCCTCAGCGAACACCTGGTGCATTGTTTTCAGTTGTCGCGTCAAAGAAGTCTTTCGATGCCGGATTGACAACTATGGCTGGCCTGCGCGGTAAGTCACTTGCGTTATCAATGGGAACAGAAGGCGAATATCTCGCAATCGTTGCCTTGAAAAAAGCACAGGTTCCGCTAACGAGCGTTGGATTTAATAACCTCGGCCCTGCCGCGGCGATGTCTGCATTGAATACTGGTGCAGTTGGTGCAGCAGTGCTTGTTGAGCCATTTTTGTCAATGGCAAAAGCCGCAGGCGCCCAAGTACTTGCTACAGGCAACGGCAATCTCGCCGGTTATTTCGCCTTTTGGCAGTCAACTAAAACTATGAAGAACCCTAAAGCAGTTGCTGCGACAAATGATTTATTGGTGCGTTGGCAGAAAATGTACAAGCAGTTTTCTATTGATCGAACTGGTGGAATCGCGATTTTCAGCAAGACATTCTTCCCTACATATCCTGCTGCAGTCGCAACACCACTTGCAACAGTTTTGTATGACGGTTCAGTAGCTGGTTTCGCGCCAATTGATGATGTCGTGATTAAGGCATTCCAAGACGAAGCCGATGTTATGTATCAAGTTGGCAATATCAAGCGAAAACTAAACATGGCAAATTGGTTTGATGCAAAGTTGTACGAAAAGACTTTGAAGGCGTTACCTAAAGTTAAATAATCGATAAACGATTAATTTGCTGCTCGGACAGTCCCTTCACTGCCCGAGCAGCAAATTTTTTAAGAATTACATTTCACCCGCCAGCGTGCGTTGGGTGCAACCGCGTCAATTCCGCGAGTTTGGGTTCGCGCGGCGGGGGTTAATCCGCTCACCAATATTTCTGCATACCTATATATATGTGTAGACGCAAGGTGCAGCGCCGACAACGGACTTTGATTTGCACCGCTGAAGTACATTTGAACGATGAGAAAAGTTGCGCGCGGGTTGACGTTTTGCGTTGCGCTGCTGTTGGTGGCGTGTGGCGGGGCTGACGGTGGTGAAGGCGAAGGCAAAGTTGATAGCGGTGGTGGCGGATCGCGAACGATAAATGGAATAGTCGTTGAGGCTGGGGCTGATTTGTCTGGCGCAAACTTGGCGGGTGCCGATTTGTCTGGCGCCTATTTGGTGGCAATAAATCTCACTGGCGCCGAATTGACTGGCGCTAACTTGTCGGGCGCCGATCTTTCGGGGGCGAACTTTTATGATGCGAACTTATATCAAGCCAACTTGAGTGGCGCGAATTTAAATATCGCCAATTTGCATCGCGCCGATTTAGTTGACGCCGATTTGTCGAACGCCGATTTGTCTGGCGCCGATTTGTCGGGAGCATTTATGTTGAATACAAATTTGCGCGAAGCAAACTTAACTGGCGCCGACTTGTCGCGCTCGAATCGCACGACCGCTGATTTCACCGGTGCAACAATGCCCGACGGCACGAAGTATGCGGGCAAATAAAAATCGCGCTCGCTATCGCAGCTTATTGTTTGTTTTTGTTTCGCTTTTTTGAGGATTTAACTGCGATTGCGATGGCAACAATTGCAGCGAACAAAGCTGTCACTAAAAGTGTCGGCTGACTGTTCTCGACATCTTCGGTCTGTGTCAAAACTTCAGGCTCGCTTGACGGCGTCACATTTGATTGTGCCTCAGGTGATTGTGTTTCGGTCGCAAGGGTTGACGAGTTGTTGTACCAACTCATCACACCACCGACACCGAGATCACGATTCGAAATATTCTCAACTGGAGTGCCGAACATTTCTTTCTGACCGACAGAGACTGTGAAACGACTTGGCGAATTTCCGGTAATCATCACCGAGTAGGTGCCAGAGATGGCAACTGTTGTGAGTTCAGTGAGGCGAACATAATTCGTCCCCGTAAATGGCTCGGCGAACGAAACTTTATCGCTCACTGAAAGTTTTGTTTTTGCGCCACTGGGATCGGTGAGTTCGACAAATGGCAATGATGCATCGTCGAGTTGGTTCTCGAGTGCAAGATCGGGGATAAGAATTGAGAGATACAGCGAGTCGCCCTCGACGAAGTTGACACGAAAACCGCGCGTGTCGGCGGGTGACTCAAGCGAGCCGTAAAGCGCGAACGAAATCGTGCCGTCGGGCAGCAGTGGACCGTCGGCGGGAGTGCTTTGGTTTTTCGTGAGGATGATTGGATCGTGCGCTTTAGCCACTGATGCAGGTAGCAATCCGATTAAAGCGAGTGAGGCGAGTGAAATTAGTAGAAACTTCTTCATACTTAATTCTGCCACTAAGTTGCCTCCACTATTTGTGACGCGGCGCTGAAGTTGTGTTAGTTGAGTCGGGGGTTAGTGGAGTTGGCGTTCGA
>WLFB01000077.1 GCA_009703975.1 Actinomycetota bacterium
CGATGCGTATTTGAGATTGCATTTAATGTCTCATCGTTTGGCATTGCCGAATTCGATGAATCTTGACGGGATATTTGGTTTGCTAACAAATGTTGCATGGACATCACTTGGTGCCGTACCGGTCGACGTAATTGATGAAGTCACTTTCAATATGCGACGTAACGGCGAACACATAACAGTTCACGGTGTTGACAAGTTTCCGCGAATGACCGATTATGTCGTACCAAGTGGTGTGCGCATCGCCGATGCTTCACGTGTGCGCCTCGGTGCTCACCTTTCGGCAGGCACAACTGTGATGCACGAAGGTTTCTGCAACTTCAACGCCGGCACACTTGGCGCTTCAATGGTTGAGGGTCGCATCTCAGCTGGGGTAATTGTCGATGATAGCTCAGATATTGGTGGTGGCGCATCAATTATGGGAACACTTTCTGGTGGTGGCAAAGAAGTTATTCGTGTCGGCAAACGTTGTCTGCTTGGCGCAAACAGTGGGCTTGGCATCAGTCTCGGCGATGACTGCATTATCGAAGCTGGCCTTTATGTCACTGGCGGCACGCTTGTCAAACTTCCTGATGAGAGCGTTGTTAAAGCGCGCGAACTTTCTGGTGCTAACAATTTGCTGTTTAGGCGTAATAGCCAAACTGGCGCCGTCGAAGCATCACAACGCACAGGCTCATGGGGCGGCCTAAATTCTGCCCTCCACAAAAACTAAAGCACGCAGATTATGAAATTTGAAGAATTGAGAGAACTTGTGCGTGAGCGGCGCACTGACATGATGGTTGATAAAGATCGAGCACTTGATGATGGTGTCGTCGAAAAACTTTGCGAACTCGCAATGTGGGCGCCGAACCACAAACTGACTTTTCCGTGGATGTTTGCCGCCGTAACCGGCGACGCCCGCGAACGCTTAAGTAATTGCACCGCAGACGCAATGGAGCGCGACGGCGACAAGCCAGAAAAAGTAGCCAAAGCGCGTACAAAATTTCAGCGTGCACCAGTCATTTTGATAGTCGGCACCGAATCTGGTGACACCCAATTGCGCACAGAAGAAAACCGCGATGCAGTTTCAGCGGGAATTCAAAATATTTTGCTCGGTGCAACATCGCTCGGCTTAGCCAGTTTTTGGTCGAGTTGCCCTAAAGGCGTCAACGATGACATTGTAAATTTCTGCGATTTCAAGCCTGGCACACACATCACGGCAATGATCTATCTCGGTTATCCACAACGCCAAGCACCAGCGATCGAACGACCGCCAGCAAAACTAAAAACAATTTCTAAATAAGACTGCTAATTAACTTGGCTGGTAGACGCCAAAGACTTCGCGCAGAATATCGCTAACCTCACCCAATGTGGCGTTTGCCCGCAATGCATCTTTCATCGGATACAAAACATTGTCGCTTTTGAGTGCCGAATCTTTTAATTTTGCAAGCGCAGTCATTACATCACTCTGGTTTCGTGTTGCCCGCAATTTTGTCACTCTCGCAATTTGATTACGCTCAAGTTCTGGGTCAACTTTTGTCGGCGTTGGTCGCACATCGTTCTCTACTTCAAATTTGTTCACACCAACTACCACTCGCGAACCGTCATCAATTGATTTCGTATACGAATAGGCAGACTCTTCAATTTCGCCCATCTGAAATCCAGACTCAATTGCTTGCACTGCCCCACCCATTGCCTCAATCTGCTCGATGTACTCCCACGCCAACCGCTCAACTTCGTTGGTCAACGACTCAACATAATAAGAACCAGCAAGTGGATCAGGTGTGTCGGTGATTCCACTCTCGTAGCCAATGATTTGTTGCGTGCGCAAAGCGATTCGGGCCGCATCTTCGGTCGGCAAACTTAATGCTTCATCAAAACCATTGGTATGCAAACTTTGTGTTCCGCCTAAAACAGCAGCCATACTTTGCACAGCAACTCGCACAATATTGTTTTGCGGCTGCTGTGCTGTGAGCGTAGAACCACCAGTTTGGGTGTGAAATCGCATCAGTGCACTAGCTGGGTTTTTCGCACCAAATCTCTGGGTCATGATCGTGTGCCACATTCGACGACTGGCACGAAACTTCGCGACCTCTTCGAAGAAATTATTATGACCGTTCCAAAAGAAACTAAGTCTCGGCGCAAAATCGTCGACATCAAGCCCCGAATCAACAGCAGCCTGCACATAGGCAATCGCGTTTGACAAAGTAAACGCAAGTTCTTGTACCGCAGTCGAGCCCGCCTCACGAATGTGATAGCCAGAAATCGAAATTGTATTCCACTTCGGAACATGTTTGGCGCAATAGGCGAAAATATCCGTGATAAGTCGCATCGACGGACGCGGCGGATAAATATATGTACCGCGAGCAATATATTCTTTCAACAAATCATTTTGAATTGTTCCGGAAATTTCGGTTGACTTAACACCACGTTCTTCGGCGACTAGCTCATAAAGCAGCAACAACACAGACGCCGTTGAATTAATCGTCATTGATGTCGTCACTTTGTCAAGTGGCAAATCAGCCAGCAACACGCGCATGTCTTCGATTGAATCAATCGCCACACCAACTTTGCCGACTTCGCCAGCCGCACGCGGGTGATCGCTGTCGTAGCCCATTTGTGTTGGCAGATCGAACGCACATGATAAACCGGTCTGACCAGCATTCAGCAAAAACCTAAATCGCTCGTTCGTATCGGCCGCTGTACCAAAGCCCGCATATTGACGCATCGTCCATAAACGATCACGATGCATCGTCGGATAAATGCCCCGCGTATACGGCGCCTCACCTGGCAAACCGACAAGCGCCTTTTCATCAAAACCCTTCAAAGAATCACTTGTGTAGAGCGCTTCTACTTCGATTCCGGAGTCGGTAGTTTTCTTGCTCGCCGAGTTTTTATCGCTTTGGTTTTTTTTGTTCATACTTGTCGTAAAGGTTACGAGTTCGGCTGCCTTGCTGCGACCACGGAGATCTCGACTAGCCATTCGGGTCGGGCAAGTGCAGGCACAGTTACGAGTGTGCTCGCTGCGCGATGCCCAGATAGCGCAAGATCTCGCTCAGCCATCACGATTTTTAACTGTTCGGCCAGGCCGTCCGAGTTGACGACATAAGTCGTCACCGAAACAATGTCAGATATTGACATTGAACCTTCTGCCAAAATCGCTGAAATATTTTGCCAGACGACACTTGCCTGCTCGCCGATATTCACTGGCACACTGCCATCACGCTTTGTCGGCACTACCCCGGATGTGAATACGAGTTCAGAACCTGCTGGAACATGCACGCCATGCGCATATGTCGCCGCTGGGGCTGCCAGTTCAACAGGCTTCAATTCTCGCGAGATGGTCACAACCTTCACGATAAGCCATAATTAACCGATGAGCAAAAACATCGTTGGTAATGAAAATCTCGCTGACATTGAAGTGCTCGAAAGAATCCAACAAAGAGTTCTCTGGCTCGCAGTACGCATGGTTGACTATGCCAACCGCGAACGCGAGATACCCCCCGCGCCCGGCGGTCGCGACGGCGAATTCAATGTAAAAGTTGGTGGACATATGGCCAGCAGTGCTTCAGTCGTCAGCATCATGACTTCGCTGTGGTTCGGTCACTTAAATGGTGACGACAAAGTTGCTGTCAAACCACACGCTTCACCGATTTTTCATGCGATCAAATATCTCACTGGTGAACTTGACAAGTCATATCTAAAACGACTGCGCACTCTCGGCGGCTTGCAGAGTTACCCGAGCCGAACAAAAGATCCAGATGTTGCTGATTTCTCGACCGGCTCTGTTGGGCTCGGTGCAGTTGCGCCGTTGTTTGCAGCAATGGTTCGCCGATATGTCGACGCACATTTCTCGCCACGACCAGCAGCGCGTTTCATCGCACTTGTTGGCGATGCCGAATTAGACGAGGGAAACATTTGGGAAGCAATTGCAGACCCATCACTACAAGGCCTAGGCAATGTGATGTGGATCGTTGACGCCAACAGACAGAGTCTCGACCGCGTTGTGCCTGGCATGAAAATTAAAAAGCTTGCCGGTTTTTTTGCTGATGCAGGCTGGCATGTAATCGAAGCAAAGTACGGACATAAATTGCAAGCCGCATTTGCTCAGCCAGGTGGCGAATCATTGCGCAATTACATCGACGATATGTCGAACGAGCGTTATCAAAGTTTGTTCAGTGTGTACGGCGCAGCCTTGCGTGAAAAGTTTTTAGTCGGTGCACCTGCCGAAGTTGTCGCATTTATTAATGACATCTCAGACGACGACCTAGCGCCTCTCGTGCAAAACTTGGGTGGTCACGACATCGAAATGCTACTTGACGCCTATCGCGAATGCGATCTGGTTACCGACAAGCCGAGTGTTGTTTTTGCTTACACCGTCAAAGGTTGGGGCTTGCCAATTGCTGGTGACCCACTAAACCACGCAGCCTTACTATCAGAAACTCAAATCGATGACTTACGCAAACGCAACGGCTTGACCCTTGAAACTGAATGGGATCAGTTCGTCAGTGACACCGAAGAAGATCGAGTCTGTCGCGCAGTGGGTGGCGACATTAACAACAAAGAATTACCTGACAGACCAGTGCTGAAAATTCCGAACGAAATCAGTATTGCAGTTGGCAAGAAACCAATGTCAACTCAGGAAGTTTTTGGTCGATTATTAACTGGTCTTGGTGCAATCCCTGAAGTTGCTGAACGAATGGTCACAACTTCACCAGACGTCAGCGTCAGCACAAACTTAGGCGGATGGATAAATAAGTTTGGCGTCTTTAGTTCGGACGAGAAACCAAATTATTTAGGCGATGATCGATTGTTGCGATGGAACGAAGGACCACAAGGCCGTCACGTCGAACTCGGTCTCAGCGAAATGAATTTATTTCTTGCTCTGCACGCTTTCGGTCTTGGTCATGAACTACACGGTGAGCATCTACTCCCAATTGGCACCGTCTACGATCCATTTGTTTGTCGTGGATTAGATGCGTTGATTTATGCCCTGTATAACGGTGCACGATTTATTTTGGTCGGCACACCTTCTGGTGTAACTCTGGCACCCGAAGGTGGAGCGCATCAAAGCACTGTCACAACGTCACTCGGCATAGAACTTCCGAATATGACTTACGCCGAACCGTGTTATGCCCGCTCACTTGATTGGCTGTTGTGCAACGGGCTTGAGCGACTCGGCACTCCAGATGGCGACAGCATGTATCTGAGACTTTCAACGCGACCGATTGATCAAGCACCGTTTGAAAATGTTTTAGCTGCGCGTGGCGCCGATGCTTTGCGTGCGGATGTTTTAGCGGGCGGATATCGACTGCACGAACCGACAGATAAAAAACAACCAACTGATTTGATTATTGCCGCAACGGGCAGCGTTGTCCCCGAAGCACTGGCAGCAGCAAGACTTCTCGAATCAGAAGGAGTCAACGCGGTCGTGATTGATATTTGTTCACCTGACCGGATTTACCGTGGCTGGCGCACTGCTCAACAAAACGCAACCCGCCATGGGGTCACAACCCGTGATGTCGGTCATCTTGGATTGCTGTTGCATGAGTCAGAGCGTCGCCTGCCAATTCTGACGGTGCAAGATGCGGCGAGTCATAGCCTTGCTTGGCTCGGCTCGGTTTATGGGGCACGAACTGTGCCGGTTGGTGTTGACGAATTTGGTCAATCCGGCACAATTGCCGAACTATATGGCATTTTTGATTTGCTGCCCGAGCAACTCGTTAATGCTGCGTTGCTTGCATTGTCGTAACCTGAAGTTATGGCAATCACTGAACAATCATCAGATACGAAAAAAGTAATTGACGGCATTGAACTAACGCCAAAAGTTGTGGCGAGTTTAAGTCAACCAGTATTTGAGACTCTCGCACAAGAGCGACAACATCGCAAGGAAAAACTTGCTGGTGCAATGCGCATTTTCGGACGTCTCGGCTTTGGCGAAGGCGTCGCCGGCCACATAACCGTTCGTGACCCAGAGTTCACCGATCACTTTTGGGTCAACCCGTTTGCGAAAAGTTTTCGCTACATGTCTGTCAGCGATTTGATTCTGGTCAATCATGACGGCGACGTCGTTTACGGTTCTCAGCCCGTCAACCGTGCAGCATTTTGTATTCATGCGGCGATTCATCACGCTCGACCAGATGTCGTTGCAGCTGCTCACGCTCATTCGCCATACGGCAAGTCATGGTCTTCACTTGGGCGACTTCTTGACCCAATCACACAAGACTCTTGTGCATTCTACGAAGATCACACAGTGATCACCGAACAAGGTGGTGCTGTGGTATTTGAAGTAGCAGCGGGTGAAGAAATCGCCGCTAAGTTTCCAAAAGGCAAGGCCATGATTCACCAAAATCATGGTCTAATAACGGTTGGAGAAACCGTTGATGCTGCAGCATTTTGGTTCATCACGATGGAGCGAAATTGCCAAGCACAGTTAATGGCCGAGGCTGCTGGCA
>WLFB01000078.1 GCA_009703975.1 Actinomycetota bacterium
ACTTAATGGCCTTGACAAAGAGTTGCATGCGCGACTTCTCGCCGATCTTGGCACTTTGCTTCGGCTACGTGGTACGACAACGTTGCATGTAACTCACGACCAAGATGAAGCAAACGCAATAGCTGACCGTGTGTTAGATATTCGCAATCTGATGCCGCACTGAACTCGCACTAATATCTCGCTCAATGTCAAATACTAAACTTGAAGTAGTCGAACTTCAGACTTCTGAGACTTACGAACTTCGTACGGCGGTTTTGCGCGATAACACGCCAACTAGTGACCCCAAATATGCAGAAGACTCAAATCCAGGCACAGTACATCTAGGCATTTTTGATGCGCACGAAAATCTGATCGCTACATCAACCTGGGTTATTAACCCTTGGCAGGAAGACAGCACCGCCCAGGCCATTCAGCTTCGGGGTATGGCAGTAGCCAAAAACCGACAGAGTGCTGGTCTGGGCGCAATGTTGTTAACTGCTGGCGTTATTCACGCCGAAAAACTAAAGGCTAAATATATTTGGGCCAAAGCCCGCGATTCTGCACTTAACTTTTATTTACGACACGATTTTTCGGTTGTTGGTGACGGGTTCACTGAAGGCACTACTCAGATGCCACACCATTTAGTTGTCCGCAAAATCAATTTCTAGTTTTTGATCTTTACAATTTGGCTGAAGCGTAATGTTCTATTAGTCGCGGGTTTGACGATTAATTCGAGCAACCATTCACCACCGCGGGGCACTTGCAAATTCGCTTGAAAGTGATTCACTCCAATACGTTTCAGACCTATTGGTATCGGCGGGATCTCACCACTCACGAGTGAGATTCGTGCCGTCACAAACTCGATCGACTCAAGGGTTCCTCCTGGCGGCGAGAACACAATATGTATCTGAGAATTACCGACACGTGCTGGAGTGATTGTGATATCTGCAATGACATTTGATTGAACCAAGGTTGCCGTGAAAGGCGCAGCAGTGTTGACGCTAAGCGGTGGAACAGAAACAAGTACTGCTGTTACTGCGAGCACAACTAGGCCGATGGCACTTTCCACAACAATCGTCTTTGAGAACTTAATCTTTTTCAAATCTTCACTATCAACTTTTTTGTCTTTAAATATTTGCCGTGCCTTAGTGCCTGCGGCAATTGCCGTCACAACAAGAACAACTTTGATACTAAGAACCGTGCCATAAGTTGTCGAAAAAAGATTTTGAAACCCTTCCATCATTCGCCAGGCTTGTGCAACTCCTGTGGCAACCATGATCGGCATCGCGATAGTTGCATTAAACGAGAACCAGGCAATCACTTTTGGTGACTCGCTTTGCCACTTTCGACCTAATAAAACAATCGTCAGTAATCCACCCATCCAAACCGCGACACATAAAAAGTGAACAATGTCTGTGCCGATACTTAAAGCAGAAAACTGTCTCATCCCAGGGTGACCTGAGATTGAAAATGTTGCGAACAACACAATGCTCAAAATTGTTGTTGCCATTCGCCAAATCGGTTTTTGATGCAAATCGCGTTTCCAAATAATCACTAGAAATAAAAGCAAGATTACGGAACGAATGATTAACCAAGTGCCAAGTCGTGTTTCTAGAACTTGCCTTACCGACGTCACTGAAACTGAATCTGAAAGCGAACTGCCTAATGCGTATGGTGCTTGCATTACTAGAACTATTACTGAACCGACTACTGCTACAAACCAAGATGATTTAATAACAATCTCAATTCGAGACTGACCACTCATTCGAGTCGCAAGCAACATTGATCCAATCAGCACCATTACACCCAAAAAACTTAACCAACGGGCGATTCCCATTAATCCACGCACTAAACCAGGCGCACTACTATTTGCGAGAATTTCAACGCCAAGATCAGTGAGGTTCGTACCGCGTGAACCAATTTGAAATCCGAATGCACCTTGCACTGGGTGACTATCGACAGATACAACTCTCCAAATGACTAAATAACTACCCGGCTCAAGATCAGGCACACCGACCCGCACAGTTTTGGCATCCACAACATCATCCGCAATGCCGTAATTCGGCACAGGCAAGACAATTAACTTTGAGTTTGCATCGAATAATCTGATGCTTCCAAATGAGATTTCAACTTGTTCGGCAAATTTCAAGACGATTTCTACTGGAGACTTTTCGAGTACAGACGAGGCGGCTGGTTCACTTGACTTCAACCCCGCGTGAGCCTCGACAGGGTTCGCAGATCCAACGACACCGGCACCACAGAGAAGCGCGGCTATAAAACTAAATCTGAGAAATTTTCTCACAAGGGTTCTGGCTTGGCGAGACCATCAACGACGACTCGGCCCATCAACCACGCCAAGCGTTGCGACGGCGATAATTTCTTGGCAATATCTGGCAACTCAGTCATGCCCATTGGCTTGCGACTACGCCACAACATAATTTGTTGATCAAGTTCAAGTCGTACATATAGATCTGTCAGATCGTCGTAACCAAAGCCAAAACCCAGATCAGCGTGATGAATTTCAACTTCACGCCAGCGCAAAAAGACCAGTGAAGAAATCTCAATAATATTGCCGCCTAAATTACGTCCTTGACCCGACCAGACTTTTTCATTTGCGCTCGCCCATGCGGCTTCTAGACCATAAATACTGACCCGTAAGTCAACTACTAGTTCGCTTGCATTTCGTGATGACCCAGACTCGATATCCGCATTTCGTTTTTCAATACTCGGGTACTGCTTACCAACTTCACCGCGCACAGCACTCTGCAATAAATTCACATGACTATCGGCATTGCGCGCTAGGTGCGTCAAGACATGGCCACGCGACCAATTCGGCAATAACGAGTCTTGTCGACACTGTTCGTCAGTCAAGTTTTCTAGCGACACCAACAGTCTTTGATGCGCGGATGCACAACCAACAACGTGCTCATTCAGCAAATTTGCGATTTTTCTTTGTTCAGATTCAGACATCTGCTACAAACTAGTTGCTACTTGACCTCTGTGGAATTACCACAACAGTGCCGTCTGGCTCGTGATGAACCCGAGCCGAAACACCATAAAACTCAGCGAGTGTCTCTGAACGCAACACACTTTGTGCGCTACCTGATGCAACGCAAACTCCTTGATGCATCAACACGAGTCGATCGGCGTATAAACCCGCCAATGTCAAATCATGCATCGCTGAAACAACTGTCAATCCCCGTTCGCGGCGCAATACATCTACAAGTTCAAGGGCCTGTTGTTGGTGGCCAATATCTAACGCTGCTGTTGGCTCGTCAAGCAATAACACCGGTGCCTCTTGAGCCAACGCTCGAGCGATTACTAATCGTTGTCTCTCGCCACCTGAAAGTGTTCCGACCATTCGATGTGCGAACCGGGTCAGATCGAGTCGCGTCATAACTTTCTCAATTACATCAACGTCTTGCTTTGTCTCTGATGCAAAATGTTTGATATGCGGGTTTCGTCCGAGTAAGACATATTCATAAACCGTCATGTCTTCAGGGATCAACGGTGTTTGGGGTACATAGGCGATATTTTGTGCCCGCCATTTCGCCGATGTCGCAGGTACTTCATTTTGATCAATTGCAACAGACCCAGAGTATTTAACAAGACCAGCGACAGCACGCAGCACTGAAGATTTACCCGCTCCGTTTGGGCCGATTAAACATAGCCACTCGCCCGAGTTAACAAGATTATTGAAACTTCTAACAGCAGAATCTCCGTCATATGAAATAGTTAGATCACAAAATCCGAGTGTGCTCATACTTGATTCTTTCGCACTCGCAGCAATAATAAGAAAAACGGTGCACCAAAGAATGCTGTCACCACACCGATTGGTGTTTCAGCCGGGTCAGCCAACACGCGACTCGGAATATCCGCCAGCACTAAAAAAATCGCACCACACAAAATGCTCAACGGCAACACGCGCCGATAACTCGAGCCCACTATCAATCGCACAGTGTGCGGCACAATGATCCCAACAAAACCAATCAAACCACTCACCGCAACAGCGGCTGACGTACCCAATGTTGCAGCCAAGACAACTGTCAAACGCACACGCCGAATGTTCACTCCAAGCGCTGTGGCTTCATCGTCGCCAACTCGCAATACATCTAACAAGCGGCGATGCATCAACAAAATACCGCAACTAAACACAACATACGGCAAGACAAGTCGTACATCTCCCCATGTTGCACTTGACAACCGACCTAAAATCCAACTGTAAACCTGGCGCACAACATCGTTGTTACGTTGCAATACAAAAGTTTGAACCGCTGTTGTCAAAGATGTCACTGCAATACCCGCCAAAACTAAAGTCGCAGTTGATCGTGCCTTACTAAACGCACTGCCGATCATGTATGTCGCAAAAACTGCAATCAGTCCACCAGCAAATGCAGCCAGCGGCAGTGGGTCAATCAACCAATTCTCAGTTGCCGAACGGCGCAAAGTAAAAACAAGTGTCGCTCCTAATCCAGCCCCAGCGGCAACACCCAACAAATAAGGGTCAACCAACGGATTTCGAAATACGCCTTGATAACTCGCGCCAGCAACCGAAAGCATCGCACCAACTAGCACAGCCAATACAACTCGCGGCATACGAATCTGCATAACAATATTCCAGTCGGCGTCACTCACCCCGCTGTCAACACTGGTCAGCGGCAAGCGATTAATTAACTCAATAGGCACTCGCCACCATTGCGGCCCAGCCGGACCAATCATTGTTCCAACCAGAACCGCAATAGTGAGCAGAGCGAAACTCACCAACGTTGAATAAGCAACCCGTGTCCCTGCACGCGGCACAAAATTATCGTCGGCGCGTAACATTTCGGCCTATTTACTTGGCGCAACTAATGCAAGAGCATCACTAATGCTCTTTACAAGTTCAACCACACGTGGCCCCCATCGAGATGCGATGTCGTCGTCAAGTTGAACAATATTTTTGTTCACGACAGCATCCATTTTTTGCCATCCCTCACGGACAGAAACTGTTTCTGGTGTTTGTGCGCAACATTTAGTATCGGCAAGATAGATCATCGTCGGGTTACTCGACACGATGACTTCGCTCGAAAGCTGTGGATAATCATTGCCCTCTTCGACACCATCCGCAATATTTTCGAGGCCAAATAATTTAAAAATTTGACCAACAAAAGAATTCGAAGTCACCGTGTAATAGGTGTTATCCAGTTCATAGAAATATGTAATCGGCTCACCCATTGCAGTCGCCGAAGCAGACGATGCAAGTACCACAGCATCAATGTCTGCTTGCATCTGGCTCGTCAATTGCACTGCGACATCAAGATGGCCGGTCAGGGCTCCTAGTTGTTCGATTTGCTCATACGCCTGCTCAAGACTCGACGCTCCATTTCCGATGTAAACCGCAATGTCGAGCGCACTTAACTGCTCTACTAAATTGCCTGGATCGTAAGAAATCACAACCAGGTCTGGCTCATAGCCGGCAATTGATTCGACATTGGGCTCGTACCCAGAAAGTTTTGTGCCGAGTGCGACTGCCTCTGCCGGAAAATTCGAATATTCATCAACTGCAACCACTTGTCCGCCCGCACCGATTGCATAAAGCATTTCAGTGTGTGTTGGCGACAACGAAACAATTCGCATCGGTTGCGCCTCGAGGGTTATCCCTCCAGCGGTAACTGGGTAGGCCACTTCACTAACCGTTGTTTCAACAGCGACGGTCGTGTCAGTTGAGCTACTAGTTTCCGAACATGCAGCAAACAATGTTGCAGCACAAACAAAAAGACCGGCGAAGCCGGCCCGAGATAATACTTTCATTTTCATTTCCTCCTATCCCTCACGCGGGGACTTTTAGGTTTGGTGCTCGACCGAGGCGACCGGACTAATCAAAGACTTCGCAAAATATCGCGACTTCAGTGAATTACCGTTGCGGGACAGTGCCGGATTCTCACCGGACTTCGCTGGGTTTTACACATTGCAACTATTGCTGCAACGACCCGACTCTATCAGAACGATTTAGCCGGTGACGAAAGTGGCGAGGCGGTTGATGCCTTCGCGCAAATCATCGTCGCCAAGTGCAAACGAGAAGCGCGCATATCGTGCCAAGCCAAACGCCTCACCCGGCACGAACGCGACTTTGGCACGGTCAAGCACAACATCGGCTAGCTCAAGAGTTGTTGCTGCAGTTATGCCGCTCAAGTTTCGATTTAGCAACCCAGAAAAATCGGGGAAACAATAAAAAGCACCTTGAGGCTGCATACAACTGACGCCCGGTATTTTGTTTAACATCTCATGCATCAACGCGCCACGACGAGCAAATGCTTCGCGCATCATCGCGACTGCCGACAAGTCGCCTGAAACGGCAGCCAATGCCGCATACTGCGCAACATTTGAAACATTTGAAGTCGTATGACTTTGAAAGTTGATTGCCGCTTTCATCACATCTGGCGGCCC